>CAZAZA010000055.1:9693-19256 GCA_964489495.1 uncultured Bacteroides sp. | reverse complement strand
CCGATTTTGAAGCCTTCGAGAATATCTTCTTTTAACGATTTTGCCGTCAGAAATATAATGGGTACTTCCGAATTTACGGTGCGGATTTCCTGAGCAAGCGCGAAGCCGTCTTTTTTGGGCATCATCACGTCAAGCACACAGAGATCGTATTTGCCTTTGAGGAAGGCCTTGTAACCGCTTTCTCCGTCGGCGAAGAGATCGGCATTGAAACCTTTGGCCTGCAGATATTCACGGAGAAGCATGCCTAAGTTCTCATCGTCTTCGCATAATAAGATGCGCAAGCGTTCTTCCATAACTTTCAGTTTTTAGTTAGTGGTAATATTATTATAAATTTTGTTCCTATATTCAGTTCGCTTTCCACCGAGATCTCTCCACCGAGTTCGTGGACCATCTTGTGTACGTAAGCGAGCCCGAGCCCGAAACCTTTCACGTCATGTCGGTTGCCGGTTGACACGCGGAAGAATTTCTCGAAGATTTTTTTTAGATCTTCCTTGCGTATGCCTATGCCGTTGTCGGCAACGGTAATCCGAAGGTTGTGGTCGGGTATGTCTTCCGTGGTGACAACGAGCTTTAGGGGCACATCGTCACGACGGTATTTGACTGCATTGTCGAGAAGGTTGAATATGACATTCGTAAAATGCATCTCGTCGACATTGATTTCAGCTTCCTCGGCATCAAGTACGGCCTCGATACTTCCACCATATTTTTCGACTTTCAGCTTGAAAGTGTGGATTATGTTGGAGATGGCGATATTAGCGTCTATATCCTGAAGCCTTAGAGTAGTTTTCTGTCGGTCGAAAAGCGACATTTGCAGCACTTTCTCTACCTGAAAACGAAGACGTTTCGTTTCATCGTTAATTACTGTAGAAATGTGCTGCAGCATTGCCGGCGATTTGCGAACAGAGCTGTCGTCGAGCATTTGAGCGGCGAGAGATATACTTGATATCGGGGTCTTGAATTCATGAGTCATATTGTTTATGAAGTCATTCTTCATTTCAGTAAGTTTCTTCTGCCTGAACGCTACTACGATGGTGTAGAGGAATGTGAGCAGGAGTATAAAAGTGAAGAGGAACGACGGTATCATAAATTTGATTGACGAGTGGATATATCCTGTCTTTTCGGGAAAATATACTCTAAGATAATTGTTGTGTGCCTGATTGTCGTTAGGGAACAGCGTCTGGACATAAGAGTCGTTTGACGAGAGTTCATCGACCGAATATCCTGCAGATTTATAAACAGTGGCACCGTTACGGTTGACAACGGCAAATTCGAACGGCAAATTAAGCCCGTTGTTCTCAAATTCCGTCTTAAGATACAAGGCAACCGTAGCCGAGTCGGCACGCTCGCGGATAGGACGGTTGCGTGCCTCGCTTAGAATGTTTAGAATTACTTCGTTAAGCAGTCCCCGCTGGTAGATATATTGGTTTCTAAGAACTTCCTGCATCGATTTGTATCTTGAGGCAGGGGCAAGATTCCCGGCACGTTCGTTGAAACTGTTGTCAAGTTTCTTTGATTCTGACGCATCAATCTGGAAGTTTGGCAGCAGTGCTGTTTCGATTTGCGACAGGTCAGCTTCAAGGAAATGCTTGGCTTCATCCTGTTCGAGCGACGTGGTGACGGTGTAAAGGCTTCGTTTAACGCCTTCGGCAAACTGGTCATCGCGCATACTGATCATATTCTTCATATAGGAAATCTGCACGTAGAGCAGTCCTATGAAGGTCAGTGCCATGATAATAGTGAGAAACCAGATTGTCGATTTTTTCATTTTCTAAATCTAATAAAGCTGTCGCCAGCAGATTAAACTTTATTATGTTAACAATTAAATTTGCTAAATGTTGAGATTGTCTCAAAATAGCGGTTGAAAATACGCTTTTAACAAATAACGTGAAAATTAACGAAAAATTATCTGACTATTTAACAAATCAACAAAAAAAGCATACCGGAAACATCGATCCGGTATGCTTCGCAGGTGTTTTGTTTTTTATAAGGTCAATCGTTCAGGTCTTTGAGAAGTTCCTCGACAGCGCGGACAAGCTGCGTGTCTTCGCCGGCGGCTGTGGCATCAGGAGTATTGGCCACTTTGACGTCGGGTTCAAGTTGTGTGTTTTCAAGATAATTTCCTTCTGCAGTCTTGTATCCGGTTATTGGTATGCCGAAATACATGGAATTATCCTGGAGATCGACCCAGTTGACGGATGTCATTGTGCCCGGTACGGGCATGCCGACAATCCGTCCCATCTTCTTGAAGCGGTAGACCCATGGCGTGCCGTGGGCATTGCTGTAGTTTGCTTCGCCCGTTATCATGATGCTGGGCTTGTTCCACCGCCGTGAGGGCATTTCGGCAGTCTTCACACCGTGTACATATTGCTGAAGGTATTTTTCGCCAGAGAAAAGCACTTCGATGTCTTCGTGAAGACGTCCTCCACCGTTCCAGCGAGTGTCAATCACTATACCATCCCGATCTTTATACTCACCCATGACTTTAGCATATATATTACGGAAACTGGCGTCGTCCATCGACTTGATATGTACATATCCGAGACGTCGTCCCGATAGTCGGTCGACATCAGCTTCACGGTCGTTTACCCATTTGTCATATAGCAGATTGTTCTGTTGTGAGGGAGAGATGGGTAAGACAACTTCCTCAACAGAGACTCCTTCAGGTGAGGTGAATGTGACGAGTGTTTTGTGGCGTGTTGTGCCATTGAGCAGCACAGCCGGATCCTGAGTGCCGTCAAATTTCTTGCCATTGATAGCCGTGATTATGTCGCCCGGCTTGATAGATGTGGTTGCGCGGTCAAAAGGTCCGTTTTTCAGGATTTCGGCAACCTTGAGGCCCGGTCCGGAATATGTCAAGTCGTAGATAAGTCCAAGTTGACCTGTCGTTTCCTGAGGCGCTTTGCCGGAATAACGTGCACCGGTGTGCGAAACGTTGAGTTCGCCAAGAAGCTCGGAAAGCATGTCAGCGAAGTCGTAGTTGTTGTCTATGTGTGGCAGAAAACGAGCGTAATCTGTTGTCATCGATTCCCAGTCGACACCGTGCATAGCCGGATCGTAGAATCGTTCCGCTTCCTCGCGTTTGACAACGTCAAACATATATTGACGCTCAGCAGCCGGGTCAACCTTCATTGTCGTGTTTGTCGAGACAGGTTTTGTACGTTCGGTACCGGTATCGAATTTCTTTATCGAATTACCGATGATATAGATATTACCGTTATGGTCGATCTGGAGCTGAGCTCTACCGACATCGGGATGATTGACTATGGCCACATCGCCCTTACGTAGGTCTTTTTTCCATAAATCGTATTCGTTGTTGGTGCGCGCCATGTAGTAGAGTTTGTTTCCGGTGATTACCGCATCGGATATGTCGGTAGACGCAGGTGTCAGACGTACAGTGCGTTTGTCGAGATCGGTGAAATCGAGACTCGGTTGCTGGGGCATACTTTCGTTATTTTCGGTAGCGGAAGTCTTTTTGGAAGTCTTTTTTGAATTCTTTTTGCCCGAGTCTTTAGTTTTTTTATCCTCGTTCTTTTTTTTGTCGGCTTTCTGCTGCTTCTCAAGGTCTTTGAGAAGTTCATAATCTTCTTCACTTAGACGGTATCGGTCGTATGCGTCTTTGGTGAGGAAGGTCATCATGACGTCGTATTTCGATCCCCAGGAACCATGGTTTCGCATACCATAACGTTCCGACAGAAATACGATAGCTTCTCCATTGAGTGCCCAGTGAGGATTCTCGTCGAAATAACCGGTATTGGTAATCATATGGCGTTCGCCGGTATTGACGTTTACTACGGCAATGTCGCTGTAAGGGTCGTGGACAGGTGTGAATCTGTTGTACACAATCCATTTGCTGTCGGGTGACCATTCAGCACCATATTGCTGAGAGCGATGGGCATTGTCGGTGGTGTCGGTTAATTGTACTTCGTGACCTGTGGCCAGGTCGCGTACAACCAAGTCGGTACGGTTTCGGATATAAGCGATTTTTTTCCCGTCGGGCGATACGATGGGATAAGTGCGGTCAATTCCATCCTCCGGTATTATCAGCGTCTCCTTTATGACAGTCGCATTGCTGAAATTGGGGTCACCCTCGCGAGCTATATCAGCACGATAAATCGCGCTTTGTGAGCCTTCGCCTCTTCTTGAGGCATAATATAAAGATCGTTCGTCCTTACTCCAGCTCGGCGAGCTTTCACCCTGAGGTGTTTCTGTTACTTGCTTTATAGAAGGGTATGCAACCGAAGTGGCGAATACTTCGCCACGATTAGTAAACGCCAGTTGTTTCCCGGAAGGTGAGACCGATGCCTGATCGATGCCGCGTACGGCAATACGTTGTTCGTTGTTACCTCGGTCAAGAGTTATATCGACAGGCAGTTTGACCGGTTTCGCACCTTTTCGCATGGTGTATATTTCTCCATTCTGTGTAAATGCCATTGTTCCATCGGAAGCGACGGATAGAAAGCGAACGGGATGCTTGACGAAGTCGGTCAGCTGTATTGCGTTCCCTCCCGCCAGGGGCATTTCGTAGACATTGGAGTTTGAACCGTTTCGTTCACTGAGAAAATACAGGGTCTTTCCGTCGGCACTTAGAGCCGGATTTCGGTCTTCGTGAACGTCATCAGTGAGACGACGATATTTTTTTTCGGGCATTTCATATATCCACAAGTCACGTGCGGTTGAGGATACATGGTGTTTGCGCCACTTATCTTCAAGACCGGTGACTTCTTCGAATACAAACGAACCATCTGTCAACATTGCTACATTGACGGCCGCTGCATTTGATATTTGTTCAATGGGGCCGCCATCTATGCTTACACGATATAATTCGTTTTGAACCCTTGTCGGGAAAGCCGCACTTCCGGCAGGATCCTGGATAACAGCTGAAAACAATACATATTTACCATCGGGAGAAAATGTTTCCGGCTGTTCATTGGCCGAATGCCAGGTAAGACGCCGGGCAATTCCCCCGTTTGATGGCATAATGAATATGTCACGGCCTCCGTTACGGTCGGATGCAAACGCTATTTGTGAACCGTCCGGACTCCAGATCGGGCGACTCTCGTATGAAGGTTCGGTAGTGAGACGTACGGCTTTGCCTCCGATGGCAGGGACGGTATAAATGTCGCCCTTGTATGCAAAAGCTATCGCGCTGCCATCAGGAGAAATAGCTACATCACGCATCCATAACGGAGTGACCGCACCTGCACCGAATGCGGTGGCCGCTATGAAGAAAAGAAGACTTTGTCGCTTCATCTTTTATATGTTTGGTTAATGATTTTGTTTCTGATTTCAGAATCTGTACTGTTTTTGCGCCAACGACTGAATATTCCGAAAATGTCGTCGAAATCCATGCGGTACATTATGCCTACACCCTGGGTGGTCAGCGCACTTTTGATGTAGAAGTTTCGGTCGTTGTATCGGTTGTAGGCTTTAAGCCGGAAAGTTCCCGATCGGTTGAGTAGGTACTCTATATCAAAATCGCCGATGAAAGAGTTGTTATTCAAAGCTTTGTCACGATAGCCGAAATTCCCGTTGAGCAGTAGGCGATTGTTAAGCAGTCGGCTTGAGAGAGCAAGGTCAAATTCCACATCTGAGAAGTCACCCCGATCGCTACGGAAATTCGGGGCGATGGTCCAGTTGTCACTCAGTTGTCCGAGTATGTTGGATAACTGTGAGGAAATTGTTGATGAGGCTACTGAAACCAACTCGTTGCCCTTTGTGGCCGACATATATTCGGGCGTGTAGAATCGGTTGAGCGCGAGAAGGTAGATTATCTGACGGTTCATCATATCGTCGGTAGAAATAATACTTTTTACTTTGCGATATGTGTCATCGGTGAGCGTGGGGAAATTCAGATCGAAAGCTATGTCGGGTCGGCTTATTTCACCGCTGACTTTCAGTATGGCCTGGATTGGTACGTTGGTTCTGCTGACTTCTTTGTCCTGTTGGAATGACTCATCCAGATCGGTAAGATTGGCGTTAAGCTGGTATATGGCCTGCATATCCAGCCGTGCGTTGAACGGGTCTCCTAAAAATTCGATTTTGCTGCCACCCTTTATTGTAAAGTCCTTTATTATTATATCTTGTAGCGTGAAGTTGTAATTCCCTTCCGATAGAGTATAGAAACCGTGAATATCGAGCGCTTCGTCTACAGAATTATAACCCATGTTAAGTGTCCCCGATCCACGTGCTCTGATTTTGTCGCCACCGGCAGGGTCCATAACCAGTGTTACGGCAGTGAATGGATTGACTTCGAGCGTTATGTCGAGGTCGTAAACAGATGGTGCGGAATTATCAGAGTTTGAAGACAACCGCTTACGTATCTCTCTGACTTCTTTTGGTGTTGAGGTGTCGACAATCTCGTCTTTTGAAGCATTGCGGTCGCGGAAATTGATGAATGTATAGTTATAAGCCTCCTCTGTGTCGGATAACACGAATGTGAAAGATGAACCAGGTGCAGTCGCCATAGTTACTCCTATGTCAATGCGACCGGGTACACCTATTATGCTGGCACTTCCGTCCCCGTAAATTTTACCTGACCAGTTTCGATCCGGTGACTGAGCCATGTCATACACAAGCAAGTCGCGGGCATCCGTTATGCGGAAGTCAAATGTCGGTTCTTTGAAGCATTTGTGGGTTACCAATCCGGAAAAACGTGCGGAATGTCCGGCCGGATCGCGGAGCGTAACGCCGGGAATCTCGATTCGTCCCGGACGCAAGTGGATAGAGTCGGTGGTTTCATACCAGCAATTAGTGAAATCCACCTTCATTTTGAATGCGTTAGCCCAAAGGTCACCGGTCATGTCAAGCAGTTTAAACGTACCGTAGAGGTGGGCATCTCCGGAAGCATGTCCGTCGATGTCTGAAGTAAATGCTTCCATGAATGGTAAAAGAAATCCTACAGGCACGTCGTCGGCATGGAATTTGAAATCAAGTTCTTCTGTCATCGGCTTAATCATGCCCCTTATCTCTGACACGTTGTTATGAGGGCCGGTTATATCGGCATTTATGACGACTGCTTTCTGATCGACGTCCCAATAACTGCTGATTTTGGCATCTCCCATAGTACAATGATTATATTTGATGCCTTCGACATAAAAGTCGTCGGTGAACAGACGTGGAGTCGGCGACAGAGCCGCATAGGCATAAAAATTGCCTGTAGCACGCCCTCCAAACATTGCGTTGCTTATGCCGAGTGTCTCAAATATATAATCGAGGTCGATTCGATTCAATGACAGATGTATGGAGTCTTCCGGAAGTTTCGATGCCACTCCGTTGATACGTATATGCTGGTTGCCGAATCCCAGAGCCTCAAATCCGTCTATATCTATGCGTTCACGACTAACGAATATATCTGACGGCGCTACCGTCCAGGTCGTGTCATTTACGACCACTTTTCCGGGATTAAAGTGAATATCAGTGATAATAGACCCATCCGAAGTGTCGCGTCGAAGTTGTGATGCCAGATCAAGTCGTCCTGAGTATTCGGTAGCGCGGTCCATGCGCCATGTCAATTCGGCATTCAAATTGTTATCGAATCCTTGAATACCGGCTTCTACAGAAATGTTGCCTTTTTTCGCATTGATGATGGATGACAAAAAGACCGAACCTATCGTACCTGAAACTGAATCACTTTCTACAGTGGCACTGATATGGGATTTCTCGATGATATTCTTTCCTTGTAAAAGGTAAGGAGCATCGATGTCGAGAGTTGCCCCGCCTGCAATCCCGTCAATCACGCCATTTATGTTTAAAGGCGCAAGCACCGATACCGGCAACTTTATCAGTGGCTCAAGTTTAGAAGTGTTCTTTATAGTTAGGTTGAATTCGGCGAAGTTTTCCGATTGAAATAAGTTAGGCGATTTAATAGAGTCGGATGGCTGATCGCCCAGATTCAGGGCCGGAATCAGGGCATATGCAATAGCTTTCATATCGGCCGCAAGTCTTGACAATCGGTATCTTCCGTTTATGTCGGCATCCATTATATCGCTTCTGAGGACTGTGTTTTGTGAGATTGAATCGCGGTTTATTTCAATATTTAGTTGCTCTATTTCTGATTCGTTATTGCCTGACACCAGATGTATGTCGCTGATATGCGCATAGCCATTTGCATCGTCAATATCTTTCCCTTCGAAAATTGCCGAAGATGACAGACTTATCGAACGTTTTGATTCGGATTTGTCACCAAGTAGCTCGAGTGCGAAATGATCGACTTCGGCATCAAAATTCAAAATTCGATTACCGTTTTGAGACTGTCGTATATTTAGATCGCACTGAATTGTTGCCATCGTATTGTTGGTGTCAAACGAAATTGAGAATGTACGGTCGGGCGACAGTTCGGCTGTCGCATGCATTTCACCGAGAGCCATGTTCCTAAAACCAGCTTCACGTATGTCCAAGGCTGCCGAACCTGACATATCAGCAAGAGATAACTGAGCTGCCGATGTTAGTGAGACTGTCGAGAAATCGGCATAATTGGGTATTACATTTTTTAGTAGTTGGCTGATTTTAAATCCGGCACACTCAATTGAAACATCAAAAGGAGCAGCATGGTTAAAGGGCATACCTGAAATAGTAAAGTCTACGGCTCCGGCATCAGATGCTATATCGCCGTAAATATTGGCATGCCCTCGTTCGAGTGTGCCGTGGCACATAAGTGATAATTGGCCGGCATTACTGATGAGTGACGAAAGTCTGTCAGAAATCTTCATGGTATGGTCTTTCAGAAATCGTATTGCCGATGGACCGTTTGCTGTAAGACTGAATCGGCCGAGATCAACAGCCATTCTTGATCTACCGAGCATTATGCTGTCAATCAGGCAGTCGGATATTTCAAAAGCTACACCAGAATCGGTATTTGATAAAGTGAAATTTTTAAGTTCCAAAGAGCCTAAAGTACCTTCAATGTCTGCCTCTGCTTTTAATTTAGTATCGAATTGTTTGAGAAAAGGAACAAACGCTGAAAAGTCTGAGGGCGAAATTTCCGTTCCTGAAAGAAGAGCTACGTTTACCGGTGAGTTCATTAGACGGGTTTTGTAGTCCCCCGAGATGCTTGACGGTAAGGGCATCTCTAAAGTGCTTAACTTTATTTCTGTGTTAGGAAGCTTTATCACAGGGTCCTGAACGGAAAGTACTCCTGGTTCCAACTGGATATTGAGTGAAAGGTTTGAAAGAGTGAAGCCGGATTGTTCTATGCAAGCCAGTCGGACGACAGAAATACGGGTGTCAGTGTTGCTTAGACGCGGTATTCGTATATCAGCGCGCAAGTCACGGAGGGCTATGTGAGATTTATCGAACTTTGTCGTGTCGTGCATTAATGAGTCGACATCATATGAAAGTTTTGACCGACGAAGCACGATGCTGGACAATTCCAGATCGTAGTGGCTCTGTTTTTTATTTGCGCTGTCTCCTGCAAGGGCGCGTATGACAGGGGCAATATTCAGGGGCGAATCCTGCGTTACACGGTGGATACGGATATCAGCACCAATAAGTTCGGCATAACTAACAACGATATTGCCTGATATGAGCTGGTAGAGATCTATGCCTGCTCCAATCCGTCGGATTGA
>CAZAZA010000055.1:0-9683 GCA_964489495.1 uncultured Bacteroides sp. | reverse complement strand
CAATCGTATCGTTGTCTTCTAAATCATGGCCTATTATTTTTACATCTCGAAGAAATACGCGGTTGAATGGTACGATACTTACCGAACCTATTGATACATCAACACCTAAGAGCCTGGAGAGTTCTTTTTCAGCCATGCAAGAGGCATGACGCTGGACGCTGCTGAGTTCGAGCCCTATATATAGCAATAACGGCATGATGACAGCAACGCCTATCACCGTCATCATGAATGCGCGTAATATCTTATATAATACTTTCAATAACAAGCAATTTTGATGCAAAATTACGAAATATTCCCCTATTGTCAAAGGTCATTGGCTTCAAAGATTCAGAATGCCTCGCCTATTGCGAATATAACGCCTTTAGAGTGTCGACCGAACCCTATGTCAAGGCGTGCTGTTATGCTGTGCTTCAACTTTATCCGTAGTCCTAACCCTCCATTCGGAAGCCATAACGGAGAGTCTGATCGATTTTGCCCCCTGGGGAATATAGTCCCTGACCCTAACCATGCAGCAACGCTGAAACGACTCCAAACATGCTGTCGTATTTCGGCCTGAAGCGAAAGCAGATTGTTGTCGATATACGATCCCATATAATATCCACGCATGCGCACGCCGTCCTCGGCTATCATTTCGAGCATTGTCCACGGTGTGCCTTTTGAGTCGAGCTTTCCGAAAAGATCGATTGCGCCGATAGCTCCCTTCCAAAGATTGAAATATGTATCTACTATCAGTCGGTTACTCCAAAATGTACTTCCTGCGTTACTGAGTGCGCCGGGGAAAATCATAGGAGTGTATGATATGTACCATCCGGAGGCAGGAGAGTAGGTGTTGTCGCGTGAGTCGAATAGGAGTGACAGACCTAATCCCGTGACAAAATATTGCCGATTCTCACCCATGATGTAATCAGGATTGCTAAACTTCCGGCCATTTGTGTAGTTGAGATGAACCGGGATTCCGGCAAACCAGTGAGATAGCATCCTGTAACGATACTCGGCATAGAAGTCAACAGAGTTTCGGATATACCGTGACTTTGGGTTTGACTGGTTTTCATGTACCCCGATACCCCAGAAGTCCAATTTTCTGCGATAGGCCTCAAGCTGATAGATGATGCGCGAACGGTTATCAGGGAAAAAAATGTGGCCTCGTGTTTTGAGAGAGAAGAAACCTTTAAGAGATGCTTTGGCCGAAATATGAAACATTGATGGCTCGCAAAGCGAATCATTCATTTCGATACGATATAGCCCCGACATATTTGCTGCAATTCCAAAAGACGCTTCGCTACGATATGTGGGTATTACGGCAAATGAGAGGTCGACTCGTTTATCCCTTGTTTTGTCGTGGTTGTAATCGTCAGCCATAATTTTTGCTGCTTTTTTTGCCCACCAAGGGACATCTGGTTTATTTCCGTTGCCACCATAAACATACGTATCCATTCCCTTTATAGGAATATAGCTCACGACTGTAGATGGTTGTGGCGCTATCGGGGTTTCGTCGATGATTACTTCTATCGTGTCGGGTGTGATTGAAGTTGAATCATCAGCTTCTGTAAATGATGCTGACACCGGCATTGTTACAAAAGCCGGTGTCAGCATACATATGATTTTTGTTATTATACAAGTCATTTCACGCCTGTAAAAGGAGGCGGCGTTTCGCCTGAATCAACCTTCGTGTCATGATTGTCATTTTCGGCATTGGTGTTGTTTTCGGAAGGCTTTTCTTCAGCAGCTGATTGTTCTGATTCCGACTGTCTCTGGGCTGCGAGTATTTCGTCGGTGCGCGATACCCAGGGACGCTTTCCGAAAATTTTCTCCACATCTTCCGTGAATATGACTTCACGCGAAATCAGTATTGCCGCAAGTTTGGCATGTCCTTCGGCATGCTCGCGCAATATCTTTTTTGCACGTTCGTATTGCTCGTTGATGATGCGTGAAACTTCGTCATCTATCATTTTAGCGCGTTCATCGCTATAAGGTTTGGAGAAACCGTAGTCTTGCCCGGTAGAGTCGTAGTAACTAAGGTTGGGCAGTTTGTCGCTCATGCCATAATAAACGACCATCGCATATGCTTGTTTTGTGACGCGTTCAAGGTCGTTGGCTGCCCCTGTTGAAATGCGTCCGAGAAACAGTTCCTCTGCTGCACGACCGCCGAGAGTGGCGCACATTTCATCAAGAATAGCTTGAGACGGAGTTATCTGGCGCTCTTCCGGCAGATACCATGCTGCGCCAAGAGCTTTGCCTCGCGGCACGATAGTAACTTTGATCAGCGGATTGGCATACTGCAGATGCCACGAAACCGTGGCGTGGCCACCTTCATGGACAGCTATTGCCTGCTTTTCTTCGTCGGTTGTGATTTTCGAACGCTTTTCAAGTCCTCCAATTATTCTGTCGACAGCAGCCACGAAGTCTTCACGACCTACATGTTCCTTATTGTGGCGGGCTGCTATAAGCGCAGCCTCGTTGCAAACGTTGGCTATATCGGCTCCGGAGAATCCCGGTGTCTGTCGTGCCAGCAAATCCACATCGACTGTGCTGTCAGTCTTGATTCGTTTGAGGTGTACGTTGAAGATTGCGACGCGGTCGTTGAGGTCCGGAAGCTCGACATATATCTGTCGGTCGAAACGGCCGGCACGCAGAAGAGCCTTGTCGAGTATGTCGGCACGGTTTGTGGCTGCAAGTATGATTACGCCACTGTTTGTGCCAAAACCATCCATTTCAGTAAGAAGCTGGTTGAGGGTGTTTTCACGTTCGTCGTTCGCGCCCATGTTGGGGTTTTTGCCACGGGCACGTCCCACAGCGTCGATTTCGTCAATAAAAACGATACACGGAGCTTTCTCCTTTGCCTGACGGAAAAGGTCTCTGACACGTGATGCACCCACTCCGACAAACATCTCCACAAAGTCGGAACCCGAGAGCGAGAAGAAAGGAACGTTTGCCTCACCTGCTACAGCTTTTGCAAGAAGAGTCTTACCGGTCCCGGGAGGGCCGACAAGCAAAGCTCCTTTGGGAATTTTGCCGCCAAGATTTGTGTAGCGTTGAGGGTTTTTGAGAAATTCAACTATTTCCTCTATTTCTGTTTTTGCTTCTGACAGTCCTGCGACATCCTTGAAAGTCACTTGGATATCACCATCCTTATCAAAAATCTTGGCTTTGGATTTGCCAACAGAGAAAACACCGGATGAGTCGTTCTTTCCCGACATCCTTCGCATCATGTAAAGCCAGAATACAATCAGCAGTATAATAGGTCCGAATGTCCATAAAAGTGCGGAGTAATTAGAGCTTTTCTCGTATTTGACATTCCCTTTGAACACACCCTGAGCTATCCAGGCATCAATCTTGTCCTGAATTTTGTCGGCAGAGGGGATGTCAGTTATGACACGTCCGGTAAATTTACCTTCTTTTTCGAAGTCATGATTTGCAAAAATGACCTTTGTCAAAGAGTCGTTGAGGCAGGCTTCTGCTTCGTTTTTTCCGGAATAGATAATGATTTTGTCGACAGCTCCTGTTTCGACAATCTCCTCAAACTGGGTCATGTCGACATCTTTTGTTAGAGTCGAATTGTCCATGTAGAGAATGCCGAGCAGAAACAGGATTACTATGGCATACATCCAATACATATTGAATTTGATGCCTCCTGTCTTTTTCGGTTTTGGGGTTTCCATTTGTTTGATGGTGAGTGTGGGTGAGTTGGACTTATTGTAATATATCAGTCGAGGTCGGGAATCTCATCTGTTTTTCCATCGCTCCAGAGCTCTTCGAGGTTATAACGCTGACGTACTTCCGGAAGGAACACATGCACCATTGTATCGCCATAGTCAATCACTATCCATTGAGAGTTTCGGTATCCGTCATAGTTGAAGGGCTTCACGTTGGCATTTTCGAACAGGTAGTCGCGAACTGAGTCGGCAATGGCAGCAACCTGCATCGTTGACGAACCTTCGCAAATGATGAAATCGCTTGCTCCGGAGCCGGCCACTTCGCTGAGGTCGATGTGGGTTATGTGGCGTCCTTTGCGTTCCTGAATACCCTCAGTTATGAGTTGAAGTAGGTTGGTATTATTCATTAGCAAAACGGTAGAATATTTTTTAGAGTACAAAAATAATGAAAAATCATTTATCAGCAGAACAATAATGATGCCAACAATACGATGATTTCACCTTTTTAAACAATTTTATCATGAAAATGTTCCCGAAAGCATCAGTCTTCTCCCTGGTTGTCGTGACGAAGGGCATTTACAGGTGACATTTTCGTTATGATATGGGATGGAAATACGAGAATTACAAATGCGCCGATAATGATTCCGAGATTCAGAACTATGAATGAAGTGAAGTCAAGCGACACCGGCACATAGCTAAGGTAATAGGCATCCGGGTTAAGGGGGAGAATCTTGAACCATCGTTGAATGAAATATAAGAATAGACCTATTGTATTACCTATCATAAGTCCTTTACCAACGATTTTCTCGGCCAACCAAATGAATATCCCTCGTATCTGTTTGTCTGTCGCTCCGATAGCTTTCAGAAGGCCGATCATGCCGACTCGTTCGAGAATGAGGATGAACAAACTTGATACAAGCGTGAAGCCGGCCACGACCGACATAAGCGAAATGATTACCACTACATTTGTGTCGAGCAGCTCAAGCCAGTTGAGGTAGATGGCACCATTTTGGCGCACATTGCTTACTACCGGGATTGCATCAGTCGGGGCTCCTCTGCGTATTGTCGAGAAAACGAGGGCTGACTGAAGATTCTCTGTCGCCTGTCCGAGGTCCATTGACTCAGAAAGCCGGTCAATAGCGACAGATGTGACAATCGAATCCGGTTGCTTTGTCACAGACCTCGCAATGGCTCGGTCTGCAAATGCAAAGTGTCGGTCGTAGTCATCAAAGTGTGTGTCATAGACTGCTTTAATGTTAAGTCTTCGAGTGACAATGTTGTCATTTCGGAAAAAATGGGCGAATACCTTGTCTCCCTTTTTGAGACCGAGGTCTGAGGCGGTAGCTTGTGAAATAGCTACATCGTCCTTCGTGCCGTCAGAGTCAGGAGGCCATGAGCCTTCTACAATGTTTTGTGTTATGAGGGAATAGTCATTAGTGCTATCTACGGTACGAAGGATGAGTGCGCTGAAGGCCGAGTCGGTTTTCAGTAATACGGGCAAGTCTATGACCGATTTGATTGAAACATCCGGTCCCAGGATAGCTTTGATCAGACTGTCGGTTGATGCATTACGGACGAGATAAGGGATTTCTCCGGACGATACTCCGTCTGACAAATTCTGGTCACGTCCTTGCAATACAATTTGAGACTCATAGCCGGTGACTTTGTGTGTGATTTCCTGCTTGAATCCGGTGACTATTGCGATGGAGAGAAGCATGACAGTGTATGCGAGCGCCACACCGGCCACGCCGATGCGGACACCCAAAGGAGCTTTATGGCCATCGGCTTCCGCCGGGTTAAGCCGCCGGGCAATATACAGTTCAGGACGCATTATTCTATTCCGTCACCGGTTTAGGGCTCAGTTTTTGCATGTTCTGCGAGGATATGCTTTCAAGGCCTCGCGAAGCACTTTGAGTGCCCGGCCAAGATCGGCCTTATTCAGCACATAAGCCATCCTGACTTCATTTTTACCCATCCCCGGCGTGGTGTAGAAGCCGGCAGCAGGTGCCATAAACACAGTCTCTCCCTCATAATCGAAATCGCTCAGACACCATGTGCAAAAATCCTCAGCATCCTCTACAGGAAGGCTTACAACGGTATAGAATGCACCCATTGGGATCGGTGAGTAGCAACCTTCGATTTTGTTTAGTCCGTCGATAAGGAATTTGCGCCTTTCGACATATTCGTTGTAGGTCATGAGCATATATTCTTCGGAAGCATCTATGGATGCTTCGGCTACAATCTGTCCGAGCAATGGGGGAGAGAGGCGTGCCTGACAGAATTTCATGACATTGTGCTTCAGTTCCTCGTGTTTGGTGATGATGGCTCCGATGCGTATACCGCATTCATTATAACGTTTCGAAACAGAATCAATCAGCACTACCTGATTCTCGATGCCGTCGAGATGAAAAGCCGAGATATAAGGAGCACCGGTATAGCAGAACTCGCGATATACTTCGTCAGAGAAGAGGAAAAGGTCATGCTTCTTGACTATGTCGCGTATCTGTTCCATTTCGCGTCTGGTATAAAGATAGCCAGTGGGATTGTTAGGGTTGCATATCAGCACACCCTTTGTGCGCGGCGTTATCAGTTTTTCAAATTCTTCGACGGGAGGGAGAGAGAACCCATCATCAATACTTGAGGGAACGGTAATGATTTTCGCACCTGCAGAAATGGCAAATGCCATGTAGTTGGCGTAGGCGGGTTCAGGAACTATTATCTCATCACCAGGATCGAGACAAGCCATGAAAGCAAAAAGAACTGCTTCAGAACCTCCGGATGTGACGATGATGTCGTTAACCGAAACATCGATGTTAAAACGGTGATAGTAGGATTCAAGTTTCTTGCGAAGTGAATACAATCCTTCTGACGGGCTATATTCAAGCACTGTCCTATCGATATGTTTCAATGCTTCCAGACCTTCACGTGGAGTAGGTAAGTCCGGTTGTCCGATGTTGAGATGGTATACTTTGATTCCTCGCTCACGGGCGGCATTTGCCAATGGAACGAGCTTCCGTATAGGTGATGCGGGCATTTCTTGTCCGCGTTTTGACACTTTAGGCATATTTATTATTCGGTATTTCTTGGTGGTTCGTTGTTAGTTCTATGACAAAGCAAGGGCAGTTCGTTCGATTATATCAGCCATTTCTAAATCATCACGGAATGATTTACCTATAGATCCATATCCAAGTGACGAGCCGATTATGTTCCCGGCAACAGCTCCGGTGGAATCAGAATCCCCGTCGTGGTTGACTGCCATAATTATTGCTTGATCTATACTGTCGGGATGGCGCAGAATCGAGGCGAGTGCTATGGCGAGTGTCTCTTCCGCTATCCAGCCTTCACCTAAAGAAGCTACGACTTCGGCGTCAGTCAGTTTTGAAACCGAAGCTGAGATTGCTTTGTCGATGAGTTCACGCATAATAACCATATATTTGCCGGCACCCGGAAAAACTTCTTTTGCGGCACTGCATGCCTCCCGTATTAGTCCGTTATATGGACCGGCTGTCAGAATACAGGGAGATATGGCGCAGAGATACATTATTGAAGCTCCTATCGCGGATGCCAATGTGCTTAACGGATGATGGTGGGTTATAAATGCCGCCTTTCCTGCAATTTTTGCCACTCTTTGCAGATTCCAGGTCCCGGTATGTGCTGCGGCAAACAAGGCTACAGGAGCTATACGCATAATGCCTCCGCAGCCTTTTGATGTGTTGTCGACGGGATTGCCGAGAGCTATGGACCGCAGTGCAGAGATACATGTATTGCCAGGTGCGCGGTTCTGCCACAAACGACTGTCGCCTATGAGACCATTGGCACCGGAGACAAATTTTCCGGTTTGTGTCCGATACCAGTCGAGATAAGATCTCCGTATGTTGTCAATAACGAGTGTGTCGTCATTATCGACGCCCTCGTCACGCGATCTAACGAGGCCCTCGGCCGTGAAGAGTGTCATCTGAGTGTCGTCACTGATCAACCCCGGCTTGTCGGCATATTGAGTGATTCCTTTGCTGCCGTAACTTGACAGGATGGCATCATAAGAAATAAATTCAACAGCATAGCCAAGAGCGTCGCCGGCGGCTCCAGCCGCCAGCGACCCCCATATACGGTTGATTAGCTCATATCGGTTCATATAGCGCCTATACCTTATTCCCACTCGATAGTGGCTGGTGGCTTTGACGAAATGTCGTAGCAAACGCGGTTGACACCCTTTACGTGGTTGATAATCTTGTTTGAGACCTCAGCCAGGAATTCATAAGGCAGATGAGCCCAGTCGGCAGTCATTGCGTCTGTCGATGTAACGGCTCTGAGAGCCACTGCGCGTTCATATGTGCGCTCGTCTCCCATTACGCCTACGCTTTGAACCGGGAGCAGGATCACTCCAGCCTGCCATACTTTGTCATAAAGCCCATGGTCGCGAAGTCCTTGAATAAATATGTCATCGGCTTCTTGAAGAATGGCTACTTTTTCGGGTGTGATGTCGCCGAGAATGCGTACGGCAAGTCCAGGACCCGGGAAAGGATGACGAGTAATAAGGTGTTCAGGCATGCCCAACTCACGGCCCACAGCACGAACTTCATCCTTAAACAGCAGTCGCAGGGGCTCGCATAGTTTTAGGTTCATTTTTTCGGGTAGTCCGCCAACATTGTGGTGGCTCTTGATGGTCATGCCTGTTATCGACAGCGATTCGATGCAGTCAGGATAAATTGTGCCCTGACCAAGCCATTTAACATCCTTAAGTTTGTGAGCCTCCTCATCGAATACGTCGATAAATCCTTTGCCTATGATTTTGCGCTTACGCTCAGGTTCGGTCACGCCTGCGAGCTCTCTAAAGAACTTGGAAGAAGCATCAACTCCGATAACATTGAGACCGAGTCCCTGATAGTCGCGCATTACGTTTGCAAATTCATTTTTGCGCAACATACCGTGGTCAACAAAGATGCAGGTGAGGTTATCGCCAATGGCTCTGTTGAGAAGTACGGCGGCCACAGAGGAATCAACCCCTCCGCTCAGTCCGAGAACTACCTTGTCGTTGCCGAGTTGCTCTTTGAGAGCGGCTACGGTCGACTCAATAAAGGATGCTGCGCTCCAAGACTGTTTGCTCCCGCAAATATTGACAACAAAATTGCTTAGCAACTGTGTTCCGATAGCCGTATGATAGACCTCGGGATGAAATTGAACGCCCCAAATCTTTTCTTCCTTAAAGCGATAAGCCGCTATTTTGACTTTTTCGGTCGAGGCAATACGTTCCATGTTTTGCGGGATGGCTGTGATTGTGTCACCATGGCTCATCCAAACCTGTGAACCGTCGGCAATGCCGTTAAACAGTGGATCATCCTTGACGATATCCTGAAGGTGTGCCCGTCCGTATTCCCGGCTTTGTGCCGGCTCGACAGAACCACCGGAGGTGTAGGCCATGAACTGTGCACCGTAGCAGATGCCAAGAATAGGATAGCGTCCGCGTATGGTGTCGAAGTCGATCTTGAACGCCTTACTGTCATAAACCGAGAAAGGAGACCCTGAGAGTATCACTCCGATAACAGACGGGTCATCTAACGGCATCTTGTTGTAAGGCACTATTTCACAATACGTGTTTAGCTCGCGGACGCGACGGCCTATGAGCTGTGTGGTCTGCGAACCAAAATCGAGAATAATGATTTTTTCCTGCATAGTCTGTAGGGAGGTTGTTTTGCTGATGCAAAATTACGTCAAATTACCATATCATGCAAAAAAAAGCCGGCACTTCTCTTTCGAGATAATGCCGGCTTTTAAGTCGTAGGGCTAAGAATTAAATAATTCCTTGTCCGAGCATCGCATTGGCCACTTTCATGAATCCTGCGATGTTGGCACCCTTCATGTAGTTAATGAAACCATCGGGTTCTGTACCGTAGAGCACGCACTGAGAGTGGATGTCGCGCATGATGCCATGAAGTTTCTGGTCAACTTCCTCAGCACTCCACTGGAGATGCATTGCGTTATTGCTCATTTCAAGACCGGAAGAGGCCACACCGCCGGCGTAGACTGCCTTGC
>CAZAZA010000054.1:6939-19321 GCA_964489495.1 uncultured Bacteroides sp. | reverse complement strand
CATAAGTATTGACGACTTTACCAAGGCTTGTAGCGAAAATAATCTGCCTCAACGCATCTTGTTATTGTCAGGAGATAACAAACTGTATGTCGATACTACTAATCTACTAAGCATACAGTCGGCCTGTTCCGAAATAAAATATGGCCGGGAATATGTCTTTGAAGAGTTTCTATTCGGAACTCCTATTGAAAAAGGGATTAATCAATATGTTCAGAACGAATTTATCATACCGTTAAAATCAGTCGATATATGACAAAACGAAACTTTTATCCGGGTGAAGAATGGATATTTTATAAAATTTACTGTTCTCCATCATTTGTCGATGAGATAATCGGCTCTGTCATTCTCTCTGCCGCCAAGCGGCTGTTTGCAGACAAAATTATCGACAAGTGGTTCTTTTTGCGATACTCTGATCCTGACTTCCATATCAGATTGCGGTTTCACATGCTCAAATCTGACGACATGTCAACTATTCTTAGTCTTATTAACAAAAGGCTTAGACCATTTATACGTGACAAAAAAATATATAGGATTTGTATAGACACTTATCAGCGTGAACTGGAACGCTATGGTGAGACTGACATCGAAACTGTTGAATCAATCTTTTTCATTGACAGCTCCGCAGTTGCCTCTTTGATCAAACACTTATTGCATACCAATACAACGGCCCATAAATGGTTGTTATCATTTCCTTTGGTAGATCAATTCCTAAACTCGTTGGAAATGACAATTGAAGATAAAATCAATATTATGACTGAGCTGTGCAATATTTACGAACATAATTTCGGAACTGACAAGAATTTTACTCATGATATTTCAGTCTCTTTCCGTAAATATAGCAAATCTATCGAAGCAATAATGGACATGTCATATATCTCTGACCGACGGATTAAATCGATTTTCATAAATCGCGTCAAGTCTCTTAAATATTATGATAAGGATTTGATACGTCGTGACCTTACATCTCTATTGCATATGACACTTAACCGATTGTTCTCTACCAACAATGTAAAATCAGAATTTATAACATATTGCTTCCTATTAAAAATATACAAAAAGGAACTGGCTCTAAAGACAAAGAAGCTATAACAATAAACCTATTTCAAATCCGTTTGTTTAACTTTTAAGCATTATCCATCTAAAATTTACACTTATGAAACGATTATCGAAAAAAGACTTGGAACTCCACAAAGGCAAAGGTGTTCCTCTGAACCAAGAAAGCGTGTCCGGAAAAGACGCTGCCACGCAGATACCATTCTGCGGAGTGACAGTTGGAAAAAATTGTCAGACCGATCAGGTAAATTGTTATACCAGGCAGGATAATTGTTATACTGGCCAGGAAAAATGTCATACTGAGCTTTACACCAACTGTAATTGTGAGGGAGAGTCAAAAGCAGAAACATGCAATTGTTACTATACCCTATTCGACGACTGTCCTAACACCTATAGAACTTGTGCCGAATCAGCTTCTCATGCTGAATTATGTTGTCCTTTTACACAGGAGGGTGACCAGTGTGTTGCCTGGTCACGTGATACTAACTGTATTACACCTGTGACTCAGAATTGTTTACGAACTGAGCCATGTGACGGTACAAAAAATTGTCCCGAAACTTATGTATGTCCAATATCTTCTGAAGGCTCATGTTTAAATTCATGCAATTGCGAGTGATTTATTTCATCTTTCATAAATAAAGCGTAAAGATATTGAATCATGCCATGTGTAACATGGTTTATTTCTTACATAATCCATCTTACTTATGAAACGATTATCAAAAAAGGATCTTGAACTCCACAAAGGTAAAGGTATTCCTTTAAATCAAGGTAGCGATTCCTCCGGAAAAGACGCTGCCACACAGATGCCTTTCTGCGGAGCGACAAATGGGGACAATTGCGAAACCGGCCAGGAAAAATGTCATACTGAGCTTTACACCAACTGTGATTGTGAGGGAGAGACAAATGCAGAAACATGCAATTGTTATTATACCCTATTCGACGATTGCCCTAACACCTATAGAACTTGTGCCGAATCTGCTTCTCATGCTGAATTATGTTGTCCTCAAACACAGGAAGGCGACCAGTGTGTACCTTGGTCCCGCGACACGAACTGTATAACACCAGTTACACAACAAGAAAACTGCAATAAAACACAAGAAGGAATAGCTTGTTTTAGTGTAAATAATTGTCAGGAAAGTGTAGACTTTTGTCAAGTTAAGACTATAGGCATAAACGGATGTCAGGGATAAATCCACTCTGAGTAAAAAAAGACTGCCCGAGGCCGCTCCATCGGCCTCGGGCAGTGAATTTCAAAGATAACGGGAAGCGGCTCACGCCGAGCCCGCAGACAGTCATCTATATGGAGTTAAGTTATTTTGCAACTTTTGCAGTTCTAACAGAACCGTCAATCATGACAGCCTTGCGGATGAATATGCCGTTTTCGGGCTGAGCATTGAGTTTGCGACCCATTACATCGTAATATTCAACAGCCTTAACATCTTTATCTGCCTCAACGCCATCGATGGAGATCTTAGCTCCCTGATTAACTGTAAAGTAAACAGGATTCATTGCTAAACCATAAAGAGCGAGTTCAACTTTTCGACCTTCAGGATCAGTGCAGGCATCTGCTGAAAAAGTCAAATACTGAACACCATTTTCTGAAGAGATGCTTACTTCAAGCCAATCAGCATTTTGATTCTCATCTGCATAAGCTAACACACATGCTGTTGAATTATCAGTTCCTATAACCCAATAACAGTTAGCCTCAAGGACACCTTCACCACCAGAAACAGGAATATTAACAACCTTCTCATTTACTGAGCAAAATGGGAAAACCGCATCAAGCATAAATGCAAGGTCAGATGTTTGAATATAATAAGTTCCTGCCTCATCGCCTAAGTAAAAAGCAGCTTGGTCAAGTAAATGAGAGTTTGTCTGTCCATTATCTGCAATAGTCTCTACATCGAAGAATGCATGATTAGGAGCGGTCAAATAGATTATATCGTTCTGTAGATAAGCATAATTGCCTGTACCCCAAATAGGAGCTATGATACCAAGACCGTCAGCCCCGTCGAAACCTGAAACTTCAACAATAATTTCATCATTTATCACAACAGCAGATCCTTCAACCTGATCTCCGTCCTCGTTAATAACATACAGAGGGAAAGTTGCCATGAAATCTGAACCTGAAGGATAAGCGGGAACTACAGTTTCGCCTTCCGCCAACAAATCACCTTTAACCGGGTCACCATTCTCATCATACTCAGCCTTGTAAATTGAGCATAACAGACTTAGCGGTTTAGAGTTCTGAACGTACATCCAACTCCACATCTTAGTTATAAAATACGGCTGCATCGGCTTGTCAAAGACATTAGCGAACCCGACCATTCTAACCGAATCAGCTTTAGCTGCTCTTTCCCAGTACGGACGCTCATTATCAGCAAGGGGAGCTGCAAACAGGGATCCAGGCATCCATTCAGCATCCTGATTCCAATTTGCTCCATATGTTGTTATACCCAAAGTTGTAGGAGCATCATTCCCAGAGAACCTTATTTGAGATGTTACCGCGCCTCTGAAATATACCGTAGCATTTTCGTTAGGATATACATATGCAGAAGAGCCGCCCTCTCCATTAGCCTTTAGTACGGGAGAAGTTATTAATGAACCAAGGGGAAGATTAACAGACAGGTTCACAGCGTTAGAGGTAAAACTTTCTTCTGTATCTACATTCTCGTAAGACCATTCGTAAGATGTGGCATTTTGCGACTGATTTGTAAAGGTGTAGTCACAGTAAGCCCCGCCAAAACGGTAATCAATACCCGGTGAGATTCCTGCTGTATTTTCAGCAACACCGTAGCTGAAAACACCATTCGGCTGAGTATAGTATGCCTCAGCAGATGCGGCACGCGACATGCCGAAAGGAACAGCCTTCAAAGGTGCTTTTACTTTTATAACAGACTCAGCAATACCGGCCTTAGGGGTGGTGAGAGAAGCAGTTTTTGCTTCATTCAGGACGAGAGTAGGATGCTTTACAGCCATCTGCTCCAAATCTTGTGCGGAAACAGAACCTGAAAAAACAAGGCCTGCGGCAAGAATTAAAGTAGAATACTTCATACTTTTGATTTTTAAATGAAACTTTATTTAATTTTTTGATAATTATCATATTATACCAGTATGGCGATTATGAAATCTCCATACTGGTTTTGTTTCTTTTACTTTTTATAAAATTCGACAATAAATGACGATTCCGAATCTTCAACATCAGTGAAAGTAATCAGATTGGGTTGAAGAGGAGTCGCAGTGCTCAGGACAAATTCTGTCGATTCCAAATCTTTATAGAAAGTATCTATTGCCGGCACACGGTTACGCCAATTATTGGCAGTTGTATTGGACGTGTAGCCTTCCATCCCAAACTGATTGCCATCAGTATATTTGAAATTATAGTAATAAAAAATTCTGACACCAGAAACATCAAAATGAATTGTGGGCATCACCTCTCGTCCCATGAGTTGGCTGCAGAATCGGACAGTAGTGAAACTACTATTGTTATATTCCAGACAGCCATCGACAATATTCTGATATTCCTGAGCAAATCTACCTTTTACAGATTCAGGCACAATACTCCACCCTTTCGTTGATGATACATTAGTCAGGACATCCATAAGGTCAGCACCTGTAAGCAAACAATCGTTATCTGAAGAAAGAGTTCCATCTTCGTTCAGTTTAAAACTTGTCACTTTAAGTTTGTCTTCGTCATCATCACTTGCACGAGGTATATTGAATTCATCCATAAACCTAATACCGAGTTCCGTCATAAGGAAATTCTTCTTAACAGTTTGTGTGACAGAATCACCCTCCATAGGAAATACGGACATAATTCCCGTATGAGAATTTCTGACTACGAACTTCTCGCCTCTCGCATTATCAATTAGAATGAGCTTATTAAAATCCTCTGAGAAAATTCTTGAGGCTTTCTGGGTGGTCTCGGTCAGGTATGATTCCATGTCGGTGTTCTCGGGAAGGCGCACGAGCCAATGGGTGATGCCGCGCTTTTTGCCTTTGAGGCGAATCGAATCACCGTCGGCACTTGTCTCCATGAGCACGAACTCATAGTCGCCGCTGTGGCCGTAACCCGACTCATTGATATCCTCGTTATTGCGGTCAGGGTCAGTGGGCGCATTCGGGCCGGTTATATTTGCAGGATCGGCGAAAATATGGAAGAGATTATTATAGGTGTCGTACGAGAGAACCGGGCCGTCGTCCGTAAGGATAGTCCATGACGAACGCTCCTCCTGATATGTGCTCCCGATCCATTTGTGGTTGGCGCAGACATTAACCGATCCGTCAGAGCCGAAATGCATACCCATGATATATCCAGGCTCGTCACCATTCGAGAAATACTCCAACTTCCACTTGCCCCCTTTGTCGGCAAGCATTTTGGTATATTCGTCTTTAGCCGCATCGAGTCGCTCCGATGCAGAACCTTCGAATATCAAATCCTCGGTATTATTGCAGGCTGTAAAGGCGGCTGCGACGGCCAAGACGGGTAATATATATTTGCAATGTTTCATTGTCAGTAGCTGTTAAAGTGTTTACTGTATAGCTTCAACCTCAGCACGCATTGCCGACAGAGCCTCGTCTTTGTTTGCCTGACGGGCCTGCACAATCTCGCGCAGCTTGTCGAAATCGAGCCCCCACACATCCTTGAACCATGTGCGGACGATGTTCTGCTTCTGGAGTATCACGGCTGCACCATCGGTCTTGTCCTCGTCGGGCACTGACTTAAGGAAGGGCTGCATTTTGGCAACCGCATCGTCGACAGTCTTTTTCTGATCGTCGGTCAGCGCGGCATAGTTTGCAACACCGTATGAACGGGCGAGACGCTCACGCTCGTCGTTTGACAGAGCTTCGTTGAGGTCGTTTACATACTTGTCGGCATCCTCGGCACTGGTCAGGAACACGTTCTTGCGGTAACGCGAGTCGATGTTAGGACCTTCCTGAAGACCGACACGATAGTCGGTGGTTCCGTTGATGACGGGACGGTCGGCAAATGTCAGCACGTAGGTGCGACGTTCGGCAGCCTGATCGTCGGCCGACTTGTAGTAGTAGTAGCAGAAATAGGGCGAATCGGTGTCGGGAGTGCCGTCGTCAGCAGCTTCCTTGCCGGTGGTCCACCCCTTGCCGGCCGCCCACATCAGTATGCTCAGCTGATCATCGGTACGGGTGATGAAGTTGGCGATAGTCTCGGCAAAGTCCTCACGGGTTGCAGCACTCGCATAAGGGGTTATGAATCCGAGCGAGGCCATCTGGCCACCGTTTTTATTCTGCCAGTTGGAGTTGTCATAGAGACCCTTGCTTATCTCGTTGAACTCGACGGGATAGCTCTTGGTCTGGTGAAGGATGTGGCCAAACTCGTGGTGCATGGTGCGGAAATAATACTCATTGAGCATATTGATGTTTTCGACCACCATTTCATTTACTTTGAACAGCGACACCTTAAGGCCTCCCTCGGCCAGACCGAGAATCTCCGTGCCCTGGGTCGGGTTGATGGCCGGCGAGCCGATCAGATGGATAATACGGGGTCCGTAGGTCTTGAGGAAGTCCTCGCCCACCTGCTCCTTGTAGGCGTCGAACCAAAGATACTTGGTCAGAAGCGCCAGGTCGCGGGCACGGTCGAACGTCGCGGGCACAAGATTGTAGTTCATATCGGCCTCGACATCCTTCATCTTGTACATATACGTAAGATTATAGACGTCGCGGAAGTTGCGGTTGAGCCAGGTGTCAAGCTTATAGGAGTAAGAGCCCGGCTCGGCATCGTCGCTCACCTCGGGGAAGATCGTAGGCCCGAGATCATCCTCACTGCACGAAGCGAATCCGACCGCAAGCGAGAGAGCTACAAAAGAAGGAAAGAGATATTTTGAAATCTTCATAATAGTCATTGAATGATTTGGTGAGTCATTTGTCACTTAACAACCACATATTTAGGCTGGTCGCTTACCTTGAGGTCGGGGACTTTCTCCATATTTGCCTGCATTCCGGCAGCGATAACCTCCTGCGGCAGCTGGATGGCACGACGCTCGTCGTTAAGCGAGAGGAACTCCACGCGGTCCTTGCCTATCTTACGACTGAACTCTATGCCGAGGCGCTTAATGTCTAACCAACGCATGCCGGAGTGAAGCATCTCGATACGGCGGAAGTGCTGGATGCACTGCAGATAAGGTTCCTTGTCGGGAGTGAGGCTGTATTTGTCGGACGGACATACCTGATCGATGTTGATCGGGCGCACAATCTCGGTGCGTACAGCCACGTTGTTGTCAAGGCCGCCGGCATAGAACTGCTCGAGCAAGTCGCGGGTAAATTCCTCATATTTCATATTTGCCGACTTGGCATAGGTGTTGTCCTGACGTTTCAGATCCCATGTCTTCAGGTCCTGGAAACAGCCCTCGATGTCGCCGAGGAAAAGCTTGGCTTCGGCACGGGTAAGAAGGGTTTCAGCCCCGTTGAACTCCGAACGCGTCACATGGCAGTAACCGATACCGGCAACCTTGTTGGTGTATTCAAAATGCTCAGAGATATTTGTAGCAAGCAATAGCCCATACTCTGAAGAAGACCCGTTCATAAATGAGCAGCCGTTAAAACAGGGGTTCATGGTGAAAGAACCGCCAGTAGTCCTATCATTGACAAATTTAAACTTCCACCATGTCGGGCCTGATCCTTGCATAGTTCCACAAGCCGCATTACGAATAATGCTGTAGCGGCGTTGACCTGAGAGACGTCGGGTCATGATTGAATAAGTGGGAATAAGCAAGAAATTATGAGCCTTATCAATGCCCTGGTTATAGAGTCCGAAGTCAGTCAGCGAATAGAAATCACCAAGACGGCTCCATATATCGGAAAGATACATCGACGCGTCGGTCGACTCGCCGCCGAATGCCAGGTTGCAGTGTTCGAGACATTTGTCATACTCGCGGGTGAAGAGATAGAAACGCGCTGCGAAGGCATTTGCCGCCTGCGTGTTGAAATGATACTTCGGTATGGTGTAGAGCGAGTTGTCGATCAAAGGCAGTCCGGCCTCAAGATCAGCGCGAATACTCTCGTAAGTCTGGTCAAGGGTACCGCGCTCGTAGTGAGGCTTCACCGTGGTCTCAGGCTTGGTGATATAGGGAATGCCTAAGTATTTTTTGCTCTCGACCGGTCCGGCATATTGCTGGCAGAAAGTGTTGGCAAGTATGAAGTGGTTGTAGGCGCGGAGCACAAGGGCCTCACCTTTGATTGCCTTCTGGTTGTCGTCGAGCTTCTGTCCCGAAGCCTCGATTTCATCGATACGTTCGAGGACGGCGTTGCAGTGGGCTATCGACAGATAGCTGTACATCCAGGTAGATGACGGCGAGTCAAGGTCTGTGTTCGACTTGCAGGGTTCCCAGGCAAACATCTCTTCGTCACCTCGGTCGTAAGCCGAGAGGTTGTAGCGCACGCCGTTCTCGTCGGGTGCGTTGTTGTCCTCCAGGTTGTCGCTGGATATTTCGCACGGCCATGCCCAGTTGGCCTGCGGGTATGCCGCGTTCATGAGCTTTTTCAGGTGGTCGGTGGTCGACAGCTCCACACGGTTGTCGGGCACGGTGTCGAGGAAGTCGTCACATGCGGTGAACGACAGCGCCATCGAACCGGCGACAAGGCTATATATCAGTTGTTTTGCTTTCATATTTTTTGCGGAATGTCTAAATAAGGATTATTAGAGTCCGAAACGGAGAGTGAATGTGAACTGCTTGGGGTTAGGAGCTGCCACACCGCCTGAATTGAAGAACTCGGGATCCTGGCCGTTGAGCTTCTTGTCGGAGTAGAGCAGGCAGAGGTTGGTGGCCGCCAGCTTCACCGAGGCAGAGTTAATGCGCAGGGCGTTGAGGACAGTGCGGGGCAGGTCGTAGGTGAGCGAAACCTCCTTCAGACGGATGAAGTCGCCTTTGGCAACGCGGGCGTCTGAGTAGTTATATGCATTGTAACCCACCGCGATATTGGTGTTGTTGAAATAGTCGCGGCGCGAAGCGATGGCAGGGATGTCGGTGTACTGCTCGTCGCCCGACTTCACCCAGCGGTTCATAAACTCGCGGGGCATCGACGAAAGGTCGCTGTAAGCTGCCGAGAACGAAGGGTCGAGACGGAGCTTGTTGCCGAACGCATAGGTCAGGAAGATATTGGCATGGAGGCCCTTCCAGCTGAGCATATTGCCGAAACCGCCGGTGTAGGGAGGATCGACCGGACCCTCATACTTGAGGAAGTCGAGCTTCTCGAACTCCTGGAAATTGAGGTTGTCGCTGGTCTCATCACCGTTCTCGTTGATTACGATTGGAATACCCTTGTCGCTGAGGCCGACGAACGGTATGGAGAATATGGCGCGGACAGGATAGCCCTCGAGAGGGAATCCCTGGCTCTGCACGAGATCCACGACGCGCGAACGCGACTTCAGGTTGGTGATCTTGTTGACAGCGTACGAGAAGGTAAGGTCGGTGGTCCAGGTGAAATCGCGGGTCTGGATGTTGCGGGTCGAGAGGGTGAACTCGACACCGTGCGACTTCATGTTGGCGGCGTTGGCCCACTTCTGGATGATACCGCCGACACCCTCGGTGTAGACGCGGCCTATAAGGTCGTAGTTGTTGCGCACATACCAGTCGAACACGAGGTTGATGCGGTTGTGGAGGAAACCGAGGTCGACACCGAGGTCAAACTCGTGCTTCTTCTCGTAGGTCAGCTCGGAGTTGGCAAGGTCGTCAATGCCGATAGCCAGCTCGTAAGCCTCGGTGTCCTGACGCCAGGGGCGCGACGGGCTGTAGATAGCGGCGGCATTCGATACGTTCGACGGACCGGCGTCGGCTGTAAGCGAGTAACCTATACGCACCTTGGCGGTGGCAAGCACGGGGTTCGCGAACCACGACTCGGAGTCGACGTTCCATGCGCCCGACACGTTCCATGTGGGCAGCCAGCGCGACTGGCGGCTCTTGCCGAGCTTATTTGAACCTTCATAACGGTAGGTTCCCGACAGGATATAGCGGTTGTCGAACGCATACGTACCGTTGAGGATATATGCCTGGTTGCGCGAGCGGGTGGTGTTCACGGCGAAATACGAGCCGTTCTCCTCGATCATCTGCTTGAAGAGCTTCCAGTCGGTGAAGGGGATGTTGCCGTTGTCGAAGCATATGCCCCAGCCGTCATAGTTCTCATGCTCGCGGTCGATGCTGCCGAACTCAAGTCCGGCGAGGATGTTCAGGCTGTGGGTGTACTTGCCATGGAATTCTTTCGAATAACGGGCCGTACCGCGAAGGTCATACTGACGGAGCGTGTTGACCTTGTGCTTGATGATACCGCCGTTGGGGAGCACCGACACAGGGAGCGAGTTAGGATCGTCGGGGTCGGTGTAGAGATAGGGGTTGGATCCGCGGATTGTGGAATTCTCAGGGATGACGCCCGCACGGTAGGCCTCAGCCTGGTTGGCGTGGTCCTTGATATAGTGGTTGGTCTGCGACGTGGAGTTACGGAACGATCCGAGCACGTTGAAAGCAAGACCGGTTATAGGCTTCCATTCGATTTCGCCCTGGAACTTCACATCGACCATGCTGATGTCGATATAGTTGTTCTCAAGCTCGTTGAAGATATTGAAATCGGCGTAGTTACGCGTCAGGATGGCGTTGGGGTCGGTCGTACGCGAGGTGTTGAGGGCGTAGCTGTAGGGGTTGATGTCGAACGAACGCGACACGTTGCCCGACACGGCGTCGATGTCCTGGCTCAGTGTGCCGGGGGCGCGCTGCTTGCGGTAGCTGTCGCTCGTGAGGAGCTTCACCTTCAGGGTTTTCGACAGGTTGTACGAGGCGTTGGCGTTGAAGGTGTAACGGTTGACCTTCGACTGCTTGTACCAGCCGCCGTCGTCCATGAACGAGAACGAGGTGTAGAACTGGCCCTTGTCGGTACCGCCCGAAATGCTGACCGCATGGTTCTGCATTATCGAGTTCTGGAAGAGGAGGTCGAACCAGTCGGTGTTGCGCATCTCGGCCTGACGCAGGTAGTTGTTACGCGCCGACTGTGTGTTGTCGAGAGCGTACTTGCCCGTGTTGGGGTCGTAGGTGTTGATGAGCTTGTACATGGTGCCGTAGACGCCGGTGGTCGAGGCGTTGGCAAGCGAGGCGAACGAAAGCCATCCTTTGGCTTCCATCTCCTTGTATATAGACATCTGCTCCTGCGAGTTGGAGATGTTGAAATCGGAATATCTGGGCTTGAGACGGTAGGTAAGCTCGCCGGTGTAGTTGATCGAGGTGTGTCCCGAGCGACCCTGCTTCGTGGTCACGACAATCACACCCGCCATAGCGCGCGCACCGTAGATCGAAGTAGCCGAACCGTCCTTAAGCACCTGGAACGACTCGATGTCGTCGGCATTGAGGCCGGCGATGGCCGAGGCGATAAGGGTGGCGGCGTCACCCGACGAAAGAGCGTCGGCGTCGAGCACCACCTGGTCTTCCAAAGGAACACCGTCGACAATCCAGAGGGGCTTCGACGTGCCGTAGATAGAAGTGGCTCCGCGAACTCGGATCTTAGGGGCTGTACCGAAAGTTCCGGAGACATTCTGCACCGACACACCGGCCGCACGTCCTTCGAGCGAGCGGGCCACGTCGGCCGTACCCGAGAGGCGCACCTCATCAGCATCAAGCTTGGTTGTCGCACCGGTGAAAAGTCGTTTGTCAGCTGTACCCATACCGGTAACAACGACTTCTCCGAGTTGTTGTGCATTTGATTCAAGAGCAATCTTCATGGGTTTGTCGCTGACCTTGACTTCAACAGTCTTGTAACCCACATAGCTGACTACAAGCACAGTCTTCGACGAAGGGACAGAGAGCTTGAACTCGCCGTCGATGTTGGTCGCTGTGCCGATGGACGACTTGCCCTTGACGGTGACTGACGCACCGATCGCGGGTTCGTTATCCTCTGCAGTCACCACAGTACCCGTCACCTGCATCTGCGCGAAAGCGCCGATACACATGCATAGGGCTGCGAATAACAGAAATAACCTTTTCTCCATATAAATAAAATGTAAATAATTGATTATATATCAAACAAAATTACAAAAACGCCTGCCCGGACTATGATTTTGACAAGTCTATGCAGACAAAGCACTAAATAATTGTCCCGAAAGTGTAAAAAAGCACAATGTCATTCGGGGTTAATCGGTTGCAAATTTAACCTAAAGATTTAAATTGTGCAATATAACGATGTTTTTTAACACAGTTTTTTGAGGTTTTTTCGGCCATTTTTCAAAAAAAACAATAAAAATCGAATTTATACTATAAAACTTTTAAGTTATTTTTGGCAAAATGATAGTTTTTTGTCATAAAACCGGGGCAAAACC
>CAZAZA010000054.1:0-6929 GCA_964489495.1 uncultured Bacteroides sp. | reverse complement strand
CTATATTTGAAATAACCCCGGCGAAAAACCCGGCGGGGGTGCGTCAGACGTCTGACGCACCCCCGCAAACAGGTGTTGTATCCGGGCAAACCGGATTGGAAATTATCTTACTATGAGCTTGACAACTTTGCCGCCTGCCTTGACGATGTATACGCCGGGGGCTACAGCAATCTCAGTTCTTGCATCACCTTTGCCGTTGAACAGGACCACACCGTTTACAGAAGCCACATTGACCGGAAGGCCCTGGGCGTTTGCAACGATAATCTTACCCGTGGCGGCAGAAACGGACACACCGTCGCCGGACACGCAGTCAACTCCCGTATCCCCGACAATAGCTGCATTTGATGCTCCTGATTCGCCCTTGCCGATATATACGGCTGTCACTTTATAGGAATAAGTCTCACCTTCAACAGCGGTAATATCGACATATGAAGTACCCTTGACAAGATTAGCGTTGATCCTGACACCATCGCGATAGACGTTATATCCCACGAGTTCGAAGTCACCTTCGGGAAGCGGCGTATATGTGACGTCATCAATCATAAGGATAAGGCAGTCGTGAGATTCGTTGACAAGAGCGAAATACCTGGCGCCTTCGGGAAGGTCGGCAGTGTATTCAGTCCATTCGTAAGGCACCTGGTCTGTTCCCGCACCCTCAATCTTTATGAAGTCGTCAGGATCGAGACTTCCTGTCGAGTAATATACAGAAACCTTTTCAGCATAAACCGGAGAATATCTGCGGGCATAGAACGAGATTGTCTGAGCCTCACCGGAGAGTTCGGGAGAGATAGCCCAGTCGCTGTTCCGGTCGGGAGATCCGCCGGTGATCAACGCATTATACATCGCGAAGAGATATTTACTTCCGGAGTGGGGAATGAATCTGTCGCCTCCGATTTCATCGGCATCCCAGATCCAGAAAGAACCCTTGGTAGAGAAAGGCGCAATGCACGGGATAGTGAATGCGAGGCCGCCGACAGTAGACTGATCCTTATCGACGAATGTCCAGTCGGAGAAATGGTCTGCCCATGATTCGGCCTTCTCGAAATCCTCGGTAATTTCAACGGGAACCGGAGTCATGTCGGGGGTATTCCACGAGAGGTTCACCCATCCGTCCACGACTTCAGCACTAAGGCCGTTAGGCCGGGGAAGCGCGGGAACAATAGGCTGGACAGTCACCACAGAAGACACATCATCAGCGGCCGACTCATCGCCCTCACAAACAATCCTAACATAATGGGTTACAGGCTCCTCGGCAAGGAGAGGCATCGTCAACGTAAAGGTAAGCAACTGAATGCCGCCCGACGGAAGGTCTTTGCAGGTGATGACGGATTCGAGTTTATTGTCGGTATAGAACTCGACATCATAAAGACTTACGTCGCTGTCCGAATTGTTCGAGATCATCACCTCAACCTTATATTTCTCATTCGGTTTCACCTTATCGGGAGCCGAGATGGAAGTGGCCGAAATATTCTTATTGAATCGCTGACCTACCTGGAAATTATCAAACATCGTATAAGAATACGAACGGGTGATACCTGTCAGTTTAAACCGGATAATCTTGCCCGCGTATTCGCCGAGGGGGATATTAACCTTACCCCAGCCATTGGAGGAGTTCCGGCACAATTCATCCACATCAGAGGATAATACTTCTTTAAAGACATTATCATCATTCGAGCAGATTGCCACCTTGACTTCATTTTCATCCACGTTTCCGGGCTGGTCGATAGATGCGAGATCGAACACATAGAAAGAGAGATACGGATTTTCGATATTATCGAGAGAAATAAGACCGGAAGTCACTTCCGCACCATCGCCGACAGCATTGCTGTAAATTCCAAGCATCTTGTTATCGTTATCCTGAGCGGGCACGCCATAATTCTGGTCCATAATAATCACACTGCCTGAACCGATAGGGTTGTTTTGCCAGATATATTTATCGGGATTATCAGCGAACGATTCGGCAAAACCGGTATATGGAGTGCCGACAGCAACCATGTCTGAAATAGTGCCGGAGCTAACACCCTCGGCGGTTTTGGTGTAGACAGAGAATGTCATAAATTTCTGTTCACCGGCCGGTAAGGGAGTGAAAACAATTTTACTATCATCAACATTATCAGAGATAATTTCCCAATCGCCGTTGGATGCGTCAGATTTTGAAACAATATATCTTACAGGTTCATCGCGATACTGAATGCCGTGGATATCCGCCAAAACGGGTTCCCAGCTGACTTTGACCTCTCCGATATTTTCAGTGCCTGTGACAGTCACACTCTTCGTCGGCGCTGGTTTGTCAAAACCGACGAAGCCGGAGCAGGTAGCTTCCGAACTTGAGCCGGCCTCATTGATGGCCACAACGGAATAAGACACTTCGCCCCGTGAAGCTAAGTTATCGACAAATGAGAGCGACTCTCCCGGAGTCGGGTTCACGAAAGTCTTGACAACCTGTCCGCCACGTTTCACCTCGATCTTATCGAGGCTTGAGAGCGGTTTGCCGGCAGTTGTCTTGTCCGGAGCCCTGAATGCTATAGTAGCGGAAAGCGCACCGTACGGGTCGGCAGTGAAAGTCAGGTCCGAAACCTTCTCGGGAGCGGTGTCTGAAACGCCCTCGGAAATCGACACATTGCTGATATAGAGGAAGTGCTGGTTGGGTTCTGAAATTCCGTGAAATCCGATGGAATAACAGCCAGTCTCCTTAGGAGTGATAATCTCACTGAACGTGACAGGGTCGACCGTGATGTCGGTGGGAGGAACCAACGTTTCAGTCATATCATCGGCAGTAAAGCCTTTGCCCATCTTCACTTCAAGGCATCCTATGAACATCTGATGAGCCATATTGCTCGTGAAAGTGAGGCGATAGACATTGCCGGCTTCAAGCAATACAGGCGGAGTGATCAGCCAGTCATCAAGATTCTCATGATAATTATAATGAACCCTCACTTCATTGCCTTCCGGTTTTTCAGGATTTACATACCATACATAGCCGTCGTTATTCCCGTCAATAACGGTCCAGCCATAGAGACCGTCGACATTGAAATCGGGATTAAAGGGAGCCGAGGTATGTCCGAGCACAACCTTATTTGTGCTGACCTTGGATGATTCGAGACCTTCTGCAACCGCTGAAACATAATAGAAGAATTCAGTGACATCTTCCGGGGCTGTAACGGCCTCGGAATAGGAGGTGCCCCGGATATCCGAAGCAGCCACAGAGCCGTCCTCACGGTAAACATTATACGAGACATTGCTGACATCGACGAAACCGCCGCTGACGGAAGAATCCACCGGCTGCCAGCTGAGCTGCATATTGCCTCCGGTATAAGAGAGCTGCGGTTTCTTCATGACCGGAGTGTCATAACCGACAAAGATATTGTCGAGTTTTGTCATGGGGCCGTCGCCGGCATCGTTCGTAGCATAAAGAGTGAAGTTGTGTAACCCGGAGGCGGGCACCGTCACGGACACCTGAGCCTCAGCGCCATATTCCACACCATCCACGCTGCCGGCCTCAATGCCGTCGCAAAGCGCGGTCACTTTGAGAGTGCCTTTAGCCGCCGACCCGTCAAAAAGGCCTGCGGGGGCTTTAAACGAGATATAGCCGTTGAGGCTTGCCCTCTCGAAATGAGCTTTCATGCCGGAGCATTCACCGGGCGTAGCAGGATTCTGTTGGGGAGCCGTGGCGAACATGCCCATCACCTGGTCGTCATGCGAGAACCGGAAAAGAGGAGTAGCCTCTCCGGTTGCAAGATCCACCTCGCAAAGGTAGCCCTTGTTGTCGGAAGGACAGAGGTTCCAGAACATACGGTTTGTATTCAAGTCGATGCATGCGCTTGAATTATATTGCGGAATCTGGCCTGTGTTACCGACGAGTGTGGTTGCACCGGTGTATTTGTCAATCTTATAGAGGGAAGACGATGTAACGACATTGGCGCCGCTGGGATCAACCGATGAGGTATAGCCGATGCCGTACATCTGGCCATTCCTGTCAATCACCGTTGAATTCCAATTGCCGTCGATGTCGGCCACCCGGCTGACGACAATGCCGGATTCAGATAAGGAGAGACGTGAAATCTGCTTGCCGGTGAGGTCGTCATTGAACGTAATGCCATAGACTTCTCCGGAAGTCGGATCGAGGGAATAACCGGAGAGTGTCAATGCGTTATTTCCAACATCAAAAGATGATATCAATTCACCGGTTTCGATGTTCCAGGCCCTGCCTACGCTGAGAATATTGCCCGCAAAGACCTTATAGAAAGTCATATAGTAGACATTTCCGATGCAGACCCCGGCGTAGCACTCAGGACCCGGGAAGAGAAGCGTCGTCGGGCCGGCCGATGTGGGAAGCTGATAGAGACCCACCATAGGGTAATCACTCGACAACAGGGTGTTATATATAACTGTGCCGTACAGTACGGGCACGTCGGAGGCCCCCTTGCAAACCACATTCGAGGGCATTACAGGGGCTTTGGGCGCAATGGTCCCAAATGAGGGTTTCAGAGAGCCGCGTGTCAGAGGCTGCAATCCCTCAAGCGCCAGACTGCTGTTCCCGGGCTGAGTGCGGACAACCTTCTCCGAGATTACCTTCGGGGCTTCATTACCCTTCACTGTAAGCTTCTCAGCCAGGCCGTCGACAGCAAGTCCCGAGGACAAAGCGACCACCAATACGGCGGGTATGATTCGGGAAATAAATCTTTTCATAAGAGATTAATAAGAATTCGGAACGAAACTTTCACTTTTTGATTTTGGCACAGCGGATGGGCAAGCCGTAAGTCTGGAACGCATGACCGCCGAGATCTCCGCCACGGTTATCTTCCTTAAAGAAACACACAAGACGTGTGGGGAAGAAATCTATAGGCAGGCCCATATCATAGAGTTCTTCGAGAGTTTTATCCGCGTAGTCAGGATGATTCTGGACTCCAAGATAATCCACATATGTGTATACTGCATTCCAGCACATGGAACCGGGGAATCCGATTATGTTCTCTCCGGTATCGTAAGCACGATTCTGGTTGCAGGCGGGGAACCACGCTTTATTGTCGTTATAAACATAGGTTGCGCCGGCCTCATTATCGGCATATTCCAGACGGGAGAAGAAATCACTGCCCCACCATTCGTAGCAAGGAATCTGATAACCTGCCGGACTGGGATCATAATCGGTCTTGGTCTCACCCCATAGGAGATTGTTATTCGGTTCCATCCATTTGGTTCCGAGGTAGAATGTAGTAGGATTGGCAATAGACTCTTCAAGAGTAACCTTCTTCTCCACAGTTTTCCATTCGAAACCATATTTAGGATTCATAACAGTCCACTTCCTTGCTTCAGCGAATACGGTATTTTCATATTCTTCTCCAAAACCTCCAAACAGAGGCACAGGGCGACCCCACTGGTAGACGACAGCGCCCCAAGCCTTGATACCGGACTCCAATGAATTGCCTGTGGAGCCAATCATGCGGTCGAGGAATGTAACATCTGACGCGAAGAGGACATCAGCGGGTTGGTCGGTCATCCAGATAAGCCAGACCCATTTCACGGTGCCTTCGCTGTCGAAACCGGCTATGGCCACGTTGCCATAATTGCCGAGGGCGGTAAATTTCACCTTGCCGTCTTCGAGGCGCACGTCCGAGATGAGCTGCTGCTGGTTGTCGGCGGTAGTCTGTTTCTGGGCCCAGATCCAGTCAGCCTTGACAATATCGATTTCGGTGCCGCTCAGGAGACGGGGATAGAATTCGTACTCGCCGGCCTTCGTTACGATATACGTGTTGGCGGGGTCTTCGAAAGTCATGACCTCGGCCGGCGGCACAATCTTTTCGGGGCTGAAGGTGATATCCTCCACATCCTCGGTGTTGTAGGACGTGGTATTTCCGTTTTTGAGATGAACGGTGAATGACTGAGCCGACATTATGAAGACGGATGCAACGAGTGCAAGCGATGTGGATATCCTTCTTAGAGTAGTGATATTTTTCATTATCTGATAATTTTGAATGATTTTCCGTTATTGATAGAAATAAAATAAACTCCTCGCGGGCAGGTGGAGAGCGAAAAAGTGACACTTCCGGAAGCGTCGGCAGCGGCAGCGGCGATCTTCTGGCCGCTGAGGGCATAGAGCGAAACTTCTGTCCCTGATCCGAGTCCTGACACCGAGACAGATTCGGAGTCAAGGTAGGTCAGCCTTGTTTCACCGAGCACAACAGAGTCAATTGCGTCAGTCAGAGACGTGAAAGTGAATTTCTTCACTTCTTCAAGAGGATAGTCGGCTTCTACAGTCTCACCGACTACATACATTCGCGACTCGTCGAAAGTTACGGCAGGCCGCTCGTTCAGATCGAATCTCACAGTCGAATCGTCATTGAATGTGACCACGAGACTTTCAGCGGCAGCAACCTGTGAAATAATCAGGATTGCCGCCAACGCCACGAAGAAACGGGAATTTTTAAAGAATTGCAGCATATGTTAATAAATTATATCAAGCAAAATTACAGGAACGCCTGTCAGTACTATGGTTTTGACCGGTTCATGCAGGCTAAGTACTAAATAATTGTCCCAAAATGTAACAAAAAGCAATGTCATCCGGGGATTAACCGAATGCAAATTTAATCAAACGATTTAAAATGTGCACATTTTTTTCGAGATTTTTTCAGCTGTTTTAACCTCGAAAGATTCCAATAACATGGCGATGCCGAAGCACCGCCTTCGGTGCTCCGGCATCATATTAATAAAATTTTTTAAGATGCGGAGTGGCCGTGAAGGCTCTTCCGCCTCGATTTTCGCCATGCGGAAATAAGTATCAATTCGCTGATTTGCAAATTTTTAGACTTAATATATACTAAAAAGAAACAGCAGAATCGAGACCCGTACTTATCGTGTCTACGACGGACTTGAAGTCACAGATTATTTGAGATAAAATCGACGGACTTTTCGGTCAGTATCATATATGGGCT
>CAZAZA010000053.1:0-19351 GCA_964489495.1 uncultured Bacteroides sp. | reverse complement strand
TGTGGAAGAAGGCTGCTCCCGAGCATATCATGCACTGGCCGTCGCCCTGGAGCGAGGGTTTCCCCGGATGGCATCTCGAATGCTCGGTAATGAGTGAGAAATACCTCGGCACGACATTCGACATCCACGGAGGCGGCATGGACTTGAAATTCCCCCACCACGAGTGCGAGATCGCCCAGTCGGTGGCCCACAACGGATGCGACTCCGTGCGCTACTGGATGCACAACAACATGATTACCATCAACGGCCAGAAAATGGGTAAGTCGCTTGGCAACTTCATTACTCTTGACGAGTTTTTCGAAGGCTCGCACCCGCTGCTGACACAGCCCTATTCGCCGATGACTATCCGTTTCTTCATCCTGCAGGCTCATTACAGGGGAACGGTGGATTTCAGCAACGAGGCCCTGCAGGCATCCGAAAAAGCCCTGCAGCGCATGCTCGAAGGCTACTCGCGCCTGCAGCATCTGCAGCCTTCCGACAAGCCGACAGTGGAAGTCGGCGATCTTGAGGCACGGTGCTACGAGGCAATGGATGACGACCTCAACACCCCTGTGCTTATAGCCAACCTCTTCGAGGGGTGCCGAATCATAAACCAGGTGAACGACGGGCATGCATCTATTTCAGCCGAAGGTCTCGCCACCCTGCGCCGCATATTCGACACTTTCATGGTCGACATACTCGGCATACGCGCCGAAGGCGTCGAAGAATCGGCCGACATCGCCCCTTACGAAAAGGCGGTGGATCTCCTGCTTGAAATCCGCTCGCAAGCCAAGCAGAACAAGGACTGGAGCACAAGCGACATGATACGCAACCGCATGGCCGAACTCGGATTCGAAATCAAAGACCGCAAGGACGGAGTGGAATGGACTCTGAAACAGTAACATCACCCTTCATCCGGCAGGTCACACTCGACGAAGTCGACTCGACCAGCTCCTACATCAAACGTCTTATCGCCGACAGCGACCCCAGACTCCACGAAGGGCTGGCGGTCGCTGCCGTCGCTCAGACCGCAGGCCGGGGGCAGCGCGGCAATTCATGGGAAGCCGACCCGGGAATGAATATAACAATATCGGTGCTGCTCAAACCGTCGAATGTCGCCCCCGCCGGGCAGTTTGCCATATCAGAGGCGGTGGCCCTGGCCGTGGCGGCCACAGTCGACCGTTTTCTGCCAGAAGGGATGTCGTCAGAGGTCAAGTGGCCGAACGACATATATGTCGGCACACGCAAGATTTCAGGGATATTGATCGAAAACACCCTATGCGGCTCAGAAATACTCTGGTGTGTCTGCGGCATCGGCCTTAATGTCAACCAGCCGGAATTTCGCAGCGATGCTCCCAACCCAGTGTCGCTTCGTCAGTTGCTCGGATCAAGCCTCGACCGCGACGAAGTAGAGTGGGAGCTATACCGTCAGATTGAGCTTTTCAACCGCGAATATATACGTCATCTCCCGAAAACCGCCGCAGCCCTGCACTCACGCTATATGGAGAAGCTTTGGCGTCGCGAAGGCACACACCGGTGGCGCAGTGTTTCGGACGGCGAGGAATTCACGGCCGCCATCCACTCGATAGCTTCCTCGGGACACCTGAACCTGATACTGCCTGACTCGACACTGCGCACATATGCCTTCAAAGAAGTGGCCTACATATAGACAGTCCTGACGAACCACGACAACAGTGTTGCCGGAGTCAAAACATTCAGCAATCATAAAAAACATTTTTTATTGTTTCGTTTGTTTAAATGGGAGGGATAGCGTATCTTTGCACACGAATCGCGTCAACCCGCTCGTGGAAGGAGGCCGCGCTCACCCCTCAAACATCTAAGTACTGAACGATGCAATACAGCTTTTTAGACTTTCTTGGTCTGTTAGGATCCGTAGGACTCTTTCTCTACGGTATGAAAGTGATGAGTGAAGGCCTCCAGAAGACCGCAGGCGACCGCCTGCGCAACATTCTGTCGGCAATGACACGCAACCGGTTTACCGGCACACTCACCGGCATCCTGATCACCGCACTGATCCAAAGCTCTTCAGCTTCGACTGTGATGGTGGTCAGTTTTGTTAATGCCGGTCTCATGAATCTGGCCCAGTCGATGGCCGTGATCATGGGCGCGAATGTCGGCACCACATTCACGGCGTGGATCATTTCGCTGCTGGGATTCAAGGTCAACACCTCGGCCTTCGTGCTGCCGCTCATAGGCATCGCCGTACCGCTTCTGTTCATGAAATGCAGTAAAAAGAAGTCAATGGGCGAGTTTCTGATAGGATTTTCGTTCCTGTTCATGTCACTCGACCTTATCAGCAAATATGTACCTGACCTGCAGGCAAATCCCGAAATGTTTGCCTTCCTCGAACGCTATTCGTCGATGGGTTACGGCTCGGTGCTGATATTCCTTTTTGTCGGCATACTTGTCACCATGGTAATACAGTCGTCAGCAGCCACGTTTGCCATTACGCTGATTATGTGTTCGAAAGGATGGATTGACTTCCCGCTGGCGTGCGCCCTCATACTCGGCTCGAACATAGGCACGACCGTCACACCTATCCTGGCATCGATGAGCGGTAATGTCGCCGCCAAGCGCACGGCTATGGGACACCTTTTGTTCAACCTGCTCGGCACTATATGGACCCTGGCGGTATTTTACCCGTTCGTCCACCTCACCACATGGATTACTGAAGCCCTCGGTCAGGGCGACCCCAACGCCCTCGCGGGGTTCGTCAACCAGATCGAGATGTCCGATCCCGATCTCTACAACCATCTTTTCGACAACAGTCTTCCCGCCGGGCATCACGTCCTGCTGCAGATTGCCGCATTGCAGACCAGCGTGTCAATCGGACTCTCGATGTTCCACACTGTCTTCAACCTCATCAACCTGTCGATTATGATATGGCTTACCGGGCTGTATGTAAAGATAGTGATGTGGCTTGTGCCTTCGCGCAAGAAAGAGGACGAGGAATTCCAGCTCAAATTTATCTCCGGCGGCATGCTCAGCGCTGCCGAGCTCAATATCGCCCAGGCAGAGAAAGAGACCTACGTGTTCGCCCAGCGTGTGGAACGCATGATAGGCATGGCGCAGGACCTTGTGCACTCCAAGCCCGAATCTCCCGAATTCTCGCACCTCTATTCACGTCTTGAGAAGTATGAGGATATTTCCGACCGCATGGAGATAGAGATAGCGCAATACCTTAACCGGGTGGCCGAGGGACGTCTCTCGAACGAATCGAAATTCCGCATCTCGTCGCTACTGCGCATTGTCTCGGAAATTGAAAGTATCGCCGACGGATGCATGGGAGCCGGCAAGATACTCGTGCGCAAGCAGCAAAGCCATGTGGAATTCAACGACGAAATCTACGGCAATATCGACCGCATGATCGAAGGAGTGAAGAAAGCCATGGCGTTGATGCTCAACCTGCTGAAGGATATAGAAAATATCGACGAGAAAAACATCATCACCTCTTACAATCAGGAACGCGAGATCAACAACCTCCGCAACAATCTGCGTACCGCCAATATCGAAAACATCAACAATCACCACTACGAGTATCAGGCCGGAATCTACTATATGGATCTGGTATCGGATCTCGAAAAGACCGGCGACTATGTGATCAACGTGGTGGATGCGGTGAAAGACCTCTATCGCAACCAGCACACTGCCTGACAGGCCATGTGTCAGAAGCCTCAATGGTTAAATTGTGGTGACAAAGCTGATACGAATCTGTTACCGTGTTGTCTGACAGCTTGGAAATCGCGATATTTGTAACACCACTTCATTCATCATTACCAAGATGCCGACCATACAGAACACAAGCGACAGCGACTCAGGCAGTATTCTCCTAATCGACGAGGAAGTAATGGTTTGCGAGTTGCTTCAATATAAATTTGACAACGAGGGGGTCAAAGCGCAGATATGCCACAGCATAAAGGAAGCGCTGACACTGCCTCTCGAGTCATATCTGCTTGTGCTGGTCGACCTCATGGGCCGTAACGAGGAAGGGCTGAGATTTGCCGAGCGGCTTAAAACCAACCCGTTGTGGTTCAACATCCCTATCGTTTTTATCTCCTCAGCATCGTCAGAGGACGACGTGGTGGCGGCCCTCGATGCCGGCGCCGATGACTTCATTTCAAAGCCTTTTTCGACACGCGAACTGATCGCTCGCGTGAAATCGGTGCTACGACGCCGGCGCATGTCGACAAACAAACGCCTCAGCAACGTGCTGCGATTCCGCACTCTGCAGCTCGACATGGGCGCCGGGACAGCGTCGATTGACAACGAACAGATCAACCTGTCGCGCACCGAGCATGCAATCCTCGCCATGTTCATGCGGCACCGCAACCAGTTCTATGACCGTTCGGAGATACGTATCGAAGCCTGGGAAGACCCGTCGCAGGTATCAGACCGCACAGTCGACGTGAATATATCGCGACTACGCAAAAAGCTCGGAAGTTACGGCCAGTATATCGTCAACCGTCCGGGATTCGGATACGGCTTTCTGGAATGACTATGACAAGGAAATCACATCAGCCATTACCGGCGCAGGCGTCCGGTTGCAATTTGCGCGAAGCCGGATGCGACGAAGCCGGACGGGGATGTCTCGCAGGCCCGGTGGTCGCTGCAGCTGTAATTCTGCCCTATGACTTCAGCCATCCCCTGCTCACCGATTCAAAACAGCTGACCGAACACCAGCGTGAAGAGCTCAGGCCGGTAATTATCGACCGCGCTCTTGCATGGGGCATAGGCATCTGCGACTGCAAGGAGATTGACCGCATCAACATACTCAATGCCTCGATCCTGGCGATGCACCGTGCCCTTGACCGCCTTTGTGAGACAATGAAACCCGACATAATAGCTGTCGACGGCAACCGTTTCAAACCCTATTCCAAAATACCATTCTCCACATTTGTCAAGGGAGACGGGCGCTTCGCCAACATAGCCGCCGCCTCGATATTGGCAAAAACCGAACGTGACCATATAATGAACGAACTGCACAAACAGTTCCCGGCCTACGGATGGGACGAAAACAAAGGCTACCCCACAGCCGCACACAGAGCAGCCATAGCGGCCCACGGCACCACGCCATACCACCGCATGACATTCCGCCTGCTGCGCGACGACAGCCAGCTCACACTATTCTGAAGGGTCATTCACATGTAAGCGAAACCAGACGGAACTCGCGCCCTTCTGTCACAAGACATTGGCCGCTTCCGCAATCAGGGCATACACGCGGGAAAAAACTTCGGGGACGGAACCGCACCCCGCACACGAGGCATTGTGCCCTGGCCGGGATATCGACAATCCTGACAGCCACTTCGCGGCCTGTCTCTGACCGTGTCACGGCACGCATAGCTGCCACGAAAGTCTCGCGCTCCACCCCTGCCTGCTCTCCCACTTCGATTTCAAGACCGTTGAGACGTGTCTTGCCAGCACGCTCCATTTCACGCCTGGCAATCTCCATTACGCTCATCGCCAACGACATCTCATGCATTACTCCAGGCCGTATTCTTTGATTTTACGATAAAGGGTGCGTTCCGATATGCCAAGCTCACGGGCTGTGTCCTTTCGCCGGCCGCCGTTACGCTCCAACGAACGGCTTATCATAAGCCGTTCGGTCTCTTCGAGCGAGCGCGACTCGTCGGGAGATGCAACCACGTCCTCATCTCCGGAGCCGGATGACTCGGCTGCCTCAACGGTTATAGGGCCAGAAGGGGGCGTATAATGCGGGAGCGCCGGTTTCACCGGAAGCATCTTCTGAGCCTGAGGCTCCTGCGGGATAGAAGCCCCCGCCATACGCTCCACGACCCCGCGCAGCGAGTCAAGCTCGCGTTGCAGGCGAAACACCATATTAAACAGCACCTCGCGTTCATCCTCATAGTTATGCCTCGATTCGCCCCTCGCAGTGACGGGCGAATACACCATGCCGTTGTCCGGAAGGTAGTTTTCAATAACCGACTCATCCACACGGTTTCCCGCCTCGAAAAGGCATATCTGCTCAACCACATTCTTGAGCTGACGCACATTCCCCGGCCAACGATAGCGGCGCAGGCCGGCCATCGCATCATCGGTAAATTCGACAGGGGGCATACGGTAACGCTCGGCAAAGTCGGCCACAAACTTACGTGCGAGCAACACCACATCGTTGCCACGGTCGCGCAGCGGCGGCACGGTTATACCGACCGTCGACAAACGATAATACAGATCCTCCCTGAACCGTCCCTCCTCAATAGCACTCGCCATGTCGACGTTAGTCGCCGCCACAATGCGCACGTTGGTGCGCTGGACAGTAGAGGAACCCACCTTGATGAATTCACCCGATTCGAGAACACGCAGCAAGCGCGCCTGTGTCGTCAGGGGCAGTTCGCCCACTTCGTCAAGAAATATCGTACCGCCGTCGGCCTCTTCAAAGTAACCTTTGCGAGAACCTACCGCGCCTGTGAACGCGCCTTTTTCATGCCCGAAAAGCTCCGAATCGATTGTGCCCTCGGGAATGGCGCCGCAATTGACAGCGATATATTTATTATGCTTGCGCGAGCTGAAAGCATGTATTATCTTGGGAAAAAACTCTTTGCCGGTTCCGCTCTCTCCTGTCACCAGGACCGACAAGTCTATCGGGGCTACCTGTATGGCGCGTCGCAGAGCGGTAATGAGCAGAGGGGTGTTCCCTATGATGCCGAAACGCTGCTTGGCCTGCTGCACCTCGGCGGGTATGTCAGTCAGATTTATTTCCATGAGCGGAGAGCGTAAGTTTTTTGTTTCAGAAATTCGCACAATTCCTCAGGGGTCGAGGCATGTACCTGTTGTTCTTCGACACTGATCGGCTCGCCGACAGTGATATGTATCGTACGTCCTTTCTTATTGAACACCTCGGCCGGCAGACGCAAAGTGCGCAGCTGCCAGCTGACGAGCCCTAAGAAATTGAACCACCAGGAATTGCCTCCGTGAAAATATATCGGGATGACAGGCACTTTGAATTTCTTGATCAGGCGTCCGATATTAGGCTGCCAGTCGCGGTCTTCGAGGCGTAAGTGGCGGTTGAGCTTCGACACAGCCCCTGCCGGAAAGAAACCCAAAGGCTCGCCTGACCGCACCTGATCCATGGCCTCGCGTATTCCCTGCATCGATACGGCTTTTTTAGCGGGGTCGTCCGACGCCAGCGCGTCCACAGCTATAAAGTTTGGGCGCATGGCGGTTATACGGTTAAGAATCATATTTACCATGACTTTGAAAAACGGACGGCGGCGACCTACGATATCTATCAGTATGATTCCGTCGAGTGCCCCGTAAGCATGGTTGCTCACCGTGACAAACGGCCCGTCAGGCAGATTGTCGAGCACCTGTTCGTTGTCGATGCGCAGAGTCAGATCAAGGTCGCGCACCACTCCGGCACAGAATTCCGGCCCCGGTGTCGAACAGTTGTGCGCATGAATCCAGTTCACCTTGTCGATCTGAAGCCAGCGCATCACACGCTCCACCAACCGCCGGTGACCGGCAAGTTTCGGCACCATAGCCACAGCGTCGTCGACATTCAGCACATCGGGACGCACCTGGTATTTTTCAGCCAGAGCCTCAGGATCATATTTATATTCCTTTTCAGTCATAATTCTTGGTTTTATCAATCAAAGCGGCCTTGTGTGAGATATAGCGAATCGGCCGGCTCAGACTCGGCCAGAAGTGCCTGTTTTTGCTTTTTAGACGGCTTGAATTTCTTTAGCCGGGCAAACAGCTTCATTATGTCGTGACCGTAGTTTTTGTTGGCAGCCCATCGCCCGCTGAGGTCTTCCCAATGTTTTGCCGACCCCCTGCGCACGAGCGCAAAACGCGGGTCGAGCAGCCTCTCACCTTCCGGGATCTTATGGCGGCATGCATAGGCGTAGAGATGCTGCATCTGGGCGGTCACCCCTTCCTCTACCGTGGCGAACTCATGCCCGCGCCTCCCCAGCCTCGTCACACCCAGGCCGCAGAAGTTGTTCTGCTTGATATCTACAGCCGTGCCGCCGGTGAACTTGAACCATCCGGTCTCGATGATAGCCTGACAGAACGCTATGTCGAAACGTATGCCGTAGAGCCGGCCCTTCTCCACATAAGCTCTGGCGATTTCGATGGGGAAATCGGCATTATGCTGGCGCACGAACAGGCACAGACGTTCGGCATCAACATCGGCTTTACCAAATATAGGGGTCTTTGCCCTGCAGGCAATAACCGCCGTAATAATGAGCATGCATGTGATGAATCGTTTCATATTCAAGTGAGTTTTAATCGTTGCGACGACTGACGACGGCCCGGCATGGAACTGCCTGCAATGGAGCGGGCAACAAGCCCTACGGCCGCCGACACGGCCGCCGACACGGCAAGTATGACTGCAAGGTCGGAAAGGCTCACCCTCACCGGATAGGTGGTGACTGACAACTGCGACGGGTCTCCGCCCAGCTTTATCAGACCGAAATGCTGCTGGAGGAGGCACAATCCCACACCGAGCAAAATGCCGGACACCGATCCGACAGCCGAAATAAGGAAACCTTGGTCAAAAAACACTCTCCCCACAAAACCGCGTGTCGACCCGAGCGCATAATATGTGGCGATATCGCCTCGCTTCTCGATCACGAGCATCGACAGTGTGGAGACTATGTTGAACGAGGCGATAGCGAGAATAAACACCAGCAACGCCAATGTCACCCATTTCTCAACTTCGATCATGCGGTAGGTGGCCGACTGCTGCTGGAGGCGGTCCGACACCACATAATCCGATCCGAGAACGTCGCGCAGACTGCGGGCCACTGCCCCGGCATCGGCATCATCTCGCAGCTCGACTTCTAAGGCAGTCGCCTCATCGGTATAATCGAGCAACCGGCGAGCCACGTCAACAGGCACTATCACAAGGTCGTTGTCATACTCGGCTTGATTAAGCTGGAACACACCGCTTACCATCACCGAATCGCCCCGGAATGCGGTCATCGGCGCAGCAGGATTTATACGCCCGCGCCGGCGCGGCGTATATAGCCTTAACCAGTCGTAATATCCGGGGTGCGCCCCGAGGCTTATGGCAGCGCCCACACCGATCGTGGCAGGCGCATGGCCATGTGAATCACGCTCCAGGGCAAACTCCCCGTCAATGACCGCAGGCTCAAGCCGCGATTTATTGTACAGCGAATCGACGCCCTTGACACGCACCGTCAGTTGCCGGCCTCCGTAGATGGCCAGCGAATGCTCCTCGACAATGGCCGACACTGAGTTCACCGCATCGCCGGCCGAATTTACAACCGTTGCAGCCACATTGTCGGCACCGGCAATCACCTTACCGTCGGCAGGCGTGATTTTGAGAGACGGGTCAAGCACCGACAGGCGGTCGGCCGCCAGGTCGGTGAAACCGTTGAATACCGACAGCACACATACGATGGCAAGGGTGGCGACAGCCACCCCCGCCACTGATATGGCGGAGATCACGTTCACGGCCGCATGGCTCTTGGGCGCGAACAAATAGCGTAATGCCACCCTCAGCGACAGCATCGTATGCTATTTGTTGTCGGCTTGCAGCAAGTGGTCGATATTGGCTATGTAGTCAAGCGAATCGTCGACATAGAACGACAGCTCTGGCGTTCGGCGCAACTGGAATCTCACACGCTGGGCCAGCTCATATCGTATGGTCTTGGCGTTGGCATTGATGCTCTCAATCTGGGCCTGAGCCTGCTCCGAGGGGAAGATCGACAGGTAGACACGCGCCGTGCTCAGGTCGGGGCTAACGCGAACCGCGCTCACCGACACTATCACACCGTGGGTCTTGGCCGTCTGCTGGCGGAATATCTCGCTGAGTTCCTTCTGCAGCAGACGTGCTATTTTTGATTGACGGGTTGTTTCCATAAACTTTCTAATATATTCTGAATGATCCGGCACGAGTCGTCAACGACGCAGCCTTGTAGAGTTACAACAACAAAACCTGCCAAATCAGCTACAAAGTTAACCATTTTTCAACCTTTGACCAACAAAGACAACGTTCAGTCGCTTTTTTCTACATAAAGGCGACCTACTTAGGACTTTATTTCGAAACAAAACTGGAGATGGCATAGAGTGGATAGCTCTTAAAATACATTGCCATATCTATCCTAAAAATGATACGTTTGCAAAGATAGCAATAATCTCCGAAATATCAATAGATTGCATTATTTTTTGTAAAAATCCAAACATTTAAATAGCCGTTTTTTGTATAAATCCAAACATTTAAGATTATAAACCGACCTTATTACCATCACCGACGATGACATTTTTTCGCCATAAGGAAATAAAAACCGAGTTCCCGGGACAAGACAAATCCCAATCATAACAATGCCGCCCAAAAAGAAATTGTTTTCAAGAACTATGAATTTAATTATATATTTTGAGGATTGGAATTAATGTGTTATATTTGTAGAAATTTAAAGGTCTTGAATCATGGTGCACAACAACACTTACATACGATTTGACTGGGCGATGAAACATATGCTCAGGGACAAAAGTAACTTCGGCATTCTGGAGGGGCTGATATCTGTCCTTCTTGGAGAGGAAGTGAAGATTGTGGAGCTTCTGGAAAGCGAGTCGAATCAGGATTCGGATTCCGACAAGTTCAATCGCGTAGATATAAAGGCCAAGAACAGCAAAGGCCACCTGATTATCGTGGAAGTGCAGCTCACCCGCCAGCTATATTACCTCCAAAGGATACTTTATGGTACATGCAAGGCCATAACGGAGCATATCAACATCGGCGAGAAATACGATCAGGTGAAGAAGGTATACTCGATCAGCCTGCTTTATTGTGATTACGGCCAGGGGGATGACTATGTCTACCACGGCGAGACACGGTTTAAGGGTATTCACACCGGGAATGACCTCTTGGTCAACACCAAGGAGGAAGGGGTCATTGTGCCTCACCTTCCCCGGGAAGTATTCCCCGAATACTATCTGGTCCGCGTGAATGTATACGACAAAATTCCTGAAACTCCTCTGGATGAATGGATGGAGTATCTCAAGACAGGGAAGGTGAAGGAGGACACACGTACGCCTGGACTTCAGGAAGTGAAGAAGAAGCTTCAGTATCTTTCTATGACCCCTAAGGAGCGTCGGGCATACGATGCCCATATGGATACTATAATGGTGCAGAATGATGTGCTCGACACAGCCAGAGACGAGGGTCGTGCGGAGGGTCGTGCGGAAGGTCGTGCGGAAGGTCGTGCGGAGGGTCGTGCGGAAAGTTTGGCCAATGTGGCGGCCAATATGATTGCGCTTGGCATAGACTCTGAGATAATATGCGCTGCGACAGGTCTAACACCGGAGCAAGTAAGAGACATCCGCGATTCTTCAAAATACTCAACGAATAATTAAGTACATTTTGTCTTGACGACATAGAGGCAGGAGATAATCACCGGGTGTCAGTAAAAACGCCGGTATTTATCTCCTGCCTCTGTGATTATCTGACAATCAGAGCACATGTCATCATTTTATGATGATTTTGTCGCTGCGGCTTCCCTGTCGGCGGATATATGTCCCGGATTGCGGATTGGTGACTTTTTGACCGGAGAGGTTATAATATACCGGCAAACGACTTTCATCGCCAACAACGGTTTCGACAGAAGTTGTACCCTCTTCGGATATATCCAGAAATTTCTTCCACAGCGAAGCTCCCTTGTAGGCATCAAGCGAGCCTTTTGGCACTGTCAGCGCGGCAGACGAATAAGTAGCCTCACTGAACGCATTACGTCCCAGCTCAGGCGGATTCACAGCATGCGATTGCACGATTGTGAAATCTATCTTCTGAAAAGCATTCATGCCGATTGTCTCAACCCCCTCGCCAAGCGTCAGCGTCCTGACTCCTGTACATCCTGAAAACGCCTGTATGCCTACGGAAGTAACGCTTCCGGGAAGTATTATTGTTTCGGCTGCCGTATAATTCATAAAAGCATAATTGTTGATCGATGTGACCCCATAAGGAATATCGATATTCCTCACTTCTCTACCGTCCACTACAAGGAGCGCCGAGCCCGAATACAGCGGATTGGCCGTATAGTTTCCAAAGGATATATTTGCCCATTCGGCCAATGATGTTATGTTCACATATTTGAGGGGGCTTCCGCTGAACGCTCCTGCGCCAATTTCTTCCAGTCCTGCGGGCAAAGTAACAGCCTCAATCGTTTTAATATTTGCCAAAGAATAGTTGCCTATACGTTTCGTCCCTTCGGGGATAACGCTACAGTCGACCTGCGAGCCATCGTTATCGAGGAGCGCGGCCCCGTAGTTTAGCGGGCTTGCTGACGCATCCTTGAAATCAGTCGAAATCCACGACATAAGTCCTGGCGTATAGACTTCGGCTATCGATTCTGACTCGCTGAAACAGTTTGAACCGACCGACACAGGAGCACCGGCGAAACGGACTGACTTCAGCGAATGACACTTGGAGAATGAGGAGTTGCCAACGGTGACGACCGTTTCCGGAACAGACACCTCGACAAGCGACGCACACGTTACAAATGCGAAGTTGGATATCGAAGTCACGACATAGCGGTTACCGTCTTCGTCGTTAACCGCCGTAGGGATGACCACGCTGCCGCTGATATCAGCAGGCGTCTGACGGCCGACTTCGCAAGTCGAATCACTTATGACGTTGTAATTTATTCCCTCATAGCTGAAACTTGCTGCATCAATGAAGGAAGCAGCCGACACCGCCAACATGCCCGAAACAAATAATTTCGATAATATTTTCATATAAAATCAATTTTAATCGGCTGCAAAGTTATGCAATGGCAGCAACAAAAGCGTCATCAGAACATCTGTCCCAATGCCATGTTGTCAAATATTCGCATGTCAAATTATCAATTCAGGCTCTCATCCTCCTCATATTGCTTCCTGGCCCTATAGAAAGTATTCATCGAACCGAAGCCACTGATCCGTGCCACCTCCGAAAGTTTCACATTAGGGTGTTCGGCGGCATAACGCTGAGCGTGTTCAATTCTGAGAAGGTTCAGGTAACGGTTAAGCGATCCGAAACGTCGAGCGAACACCTCGCTGAGATATGAATGATTGACCTCAAGACGCTCCTGCAATGTATCACGCCTAAGGTCAGGGTCAAGATACAGTCTTTCGTTTTCGACAATTTGCCGTATCCTGCGTTCGAGACTCTCCAGCTGAGCATCGGAAAGCATATTTTTTCGTCTTTCTTTTGCCGACGTCATAACAGGAAGCCTACCAGCTCTTTCGGGCCCGGGATTCCACTGCCGGTGTAATATGGTTATCAATATACCCATTCCCGCCAGCAGGGCCACTGCCGCAATCAAAGCATGCATCATGGGCGTATCGGCAATAAACACGGCCCAGGACATGGCGAGGCCGGCGACGGTAACACCCGAAATTGCCCGACAAAAATGACGGGGGAAATCATCCCTACTCCTCCCCTGTTCATCCTCGCTACTTTGCGACTTAACACAAATCCATGCCAGAACATATATCATATAAGCAGCCAACAGTATGCCGAGCGCCCCTACGGCATAAACAAGCCAGTGTCCCGAACCAAGCCGTGAACCACCCAGACAAGCAAAGCAAAACAGCACTCCCAGCACCACAGCAGGAATTGCTCCCACGGCAATGAGCCTGCAACGCCTGACCTTTGGACTTGCATCCTTACTGAAAAAATGCTTCAGGGCTATCGATGCGGCCGCAGGGACATAAATTATCCAAAAACATCTGACAAAAGTCCATGTATCCTCCGTTCCGACAGGATAGACCACACAGGGGGCAAGGAGTATGACACTAAAATAGGCGGCAGCCGCCTCACGTCTGGCAGGATAGACGACATCCATTTTCCCTGCCGGAAACTGCCACAAGTTACAGCATCTGAGGCATCCACAGAACATGAACACCAAAAGCATCAACCCGTATGCAATTCTTACGTAGATATATTCGTCCATAACGCATCTAAATAACGCTATCTTAAGATAATTATTATCCTTAGAACAATCGACGTCAAATGCCACGGAGCACCAGACGAAGTTAATCATCACGCATTATTTCGGTAATTGGGAGATTTTTGTTAATTTTGCCCTAATTTACATATAGTGTGCAAAATATGAAAACCAATATAACCGTCGGCATAACCCATGGCGACCCTAATGGCATTGGATATGAGGTGATTCTGAAGGCATTGGAGGACAACCGTATCCTCGAGCTATGCACGCCGGTGATCTACGGCTCGGCCAAGGCCGCCTCGTTCTACCGCAAAGTGCTCGACATCCCCCCGATGCAGATGCAGCAGGTTCGCACGGCTTCCGAAGCCCGCGAAGGACAATACAACATCGTGAACGTCGTCGGCGAAGACCTCAAAATCGAACCCGGAGTCGCCTCCAAAGCCGCCGGCGAGGCTGCTCTCGCGGCCCTTGAGCGCGCCGTCGCCGACCTGAAAAGCGGTGACATCGACGTGCTTGTGACCGCCCCGATTAACAAGAGTTCGATACACGGCGAGCAGTTCAACTTCCCAGGTCATACCGAATATCTCGAAAACGCCCTGTCGGCCGATCCCGGGCACCCCGACAAAGCGATGATGATACTTTTCAACGAGCATGTGCGCGTGGCCCTGGCCACAGTACACTTGCCGCTGTCACAAGTGCCCGCCGCAATCACCCGCGAAGGTCTAACAGCATGCATCACGAGCCTCAATACCACGCTGAAAAACGACTTCGGCATCGTGCGCCCCCGTATCGCCGTTCTTTCTCTCAACCCGCATGCAGGCGAGGACAGTCTTCTCGGCTCAGAGGAAGCAGAAGTGATAATACCCGCCATCGAGGATGCCAAGAACTCCAAGATACTCGCTTTCGGACCTTATGCCGCCGACGGCTTCTTCGGAGCCGCCCTTTACCGCAAGTTCGACGCCGTAATCGCCATGTACCACGACCAGGGTCTCGCCCCGCTCAAGACACTCGGGATGGACAACGGGGTGAATTTCACCGCCGGACTGCGCTACGTGCGCACGTCGCCCGACCATGGCACAGCCTTCGACATAGCCGGCAAAGGCGAGGCATTGCCAGACTCCATGCGCCAGGCAATCTATTCGGCCATCGACATCTACCGTCACCGCACCGCAAACGCCGAAATGACAGCCAACCCCCTACGCAAACAATACTACGAGAAAAACAAGAACGACAATGTGGTTCTTGACCTCAGCAAATCAGATTCCGATTAACATCACATGAACTACGCTATAATCGCTGCCGGTGAAGGCTCACGCCTCGTACAGGAGGGCGTGAAATATCCGAAACCGCTTGTCCGCCTCAACGGCGTGCCGATGATCAAACGTCTGATCGACATAATGATGGACTGCAACCCGGAGTCGCTCTCGGTCATTGTCAACGAACAGATGACAGAAGTGGCCGACTACCTGCGGACGCTCCGGCTGCCCGTAAGCCTCAACCTTACGGTTAAATCCACCCCTTCGTCGATGCACAGTTTCTACGAAGTGAGCCGCAATATGCCCGAAACAGGCCGTTTCTGCCTGACCACGGTCGACACCATTTTCCATGCCGATGACTTCCGCCGGTATGTCGAGGCATTCGAATCGGACAAGGAGGGCATGGACGGCTACATGGGTGTCACCACTTTTGTAGACGACGAAAAACCGCTCTACATCTCCACCGGCTCCGACAACCTCATCACCGCTTTCACCGACACGAAGCGCAGTGACACGACCTGCATCTCAGGAGGCATCTACGGCCTGACCGCCCCTGCGGTGCGCGTGCTCGAGCAGTGCCTCGAAAAGGGTGTTTCGCGCATGCGCAACTATCAGCGCGCGCTTATTGAAGCCAACCTTAAGTTGCGGGCATGGACTTTCAGCAAAATCATCGACGTAGACCATGCCGGAGACATAGCCACGGCCGAGAATTTTATAGCGGACGAGCGGTATTAACGACTAATTTCAAAGAACGAACAATGGCCCAGATCAAAATAGCCGGAATAATGCGGGCGGGAGCCTACTCCCCCAACCATATCGGCAACGACGCGGCAATCTTCAACGCCGCCGCCGACCAGCTGCGCAAGCGAGGTTGCGAGGTGAATGTGTACAGCGAGGAACAGCTTAACGCCGGGGTTGTCAACGAACCCGTGATAATGAACATGTGCCGCGAGCAGCGGTCGATACTGCGCCTGCAGAAGATGGAATCTGACGGAAAGCTGGTAATCAATTCGGGATTCGGCATCGAAAACTGCACCCGCGAGCGCATGACGCGCATATTGCTCGGCAGCAACATACCGTATCCGGAGAGCCTTATCGTCAACACCAACGAAGGCATACGCGACGCACTCGTCGCCGGAGGATACACGAGCTGCTGGATTAAACGAGGCGACTTCCACGCCATGCACAAGGAGGACGTAAGCTACGTACGCCACCCCGAGGAGGCACAGGAAGTGCTTCAGGAATACTTCCTTCGCGGCATCAAACGCGCCGTAATCAACCGCCACCTTGTAGGCGACCTGATCAAATTCTACGGCGTGCGCGACACCGATTTCTTCTTCTGGTTCTATCCCTTCGACAGCGGACACTCCAAATATGGCCACGAAGCCATCAACGGACACTCCAAAGGACTGGAATTCGACCAAAACAAGCTGCGTGCCATATGCCGTGCGGCAGCCGACGTTCTCGACGTGCGAATCTATGGCGGCGACTGCATCGTGGGGACCGACGGATCGATACGCATAATCGACTTCAACGACTGGCCCAGCTTTGCCCCGTGCCGCAACGAGGCCGCCCCTTATATCGCCAAATGTGTGCTCGCCGCAATAAAAGAGCACTTCAAGTAACGAAACCAAACCAACGATGACTAACGAACATACAGCATCAGCAACCTCCGCATCACCGGCAAGCTCATATCGCGACAGTCTCAAGTCAATGGACACGGAGGAACATATCGATCTCGCGTTCTACCGCCCTCTCGGCTATGCATGGGCATGCCTGGCACGACGCCTGGGAGTAACACCAAACGCCATAACCATCGCGTCGATATTTCTCGGTATAGGCGCCGGCATCTGCTTCTACTACAACAATCTTTATATAAATATAGTCGGCATGTTGCTGCTCATCTGGGCCAACTCGTTCGACAGTGCCGACGGACAGCTTGCCCGCATGACCAAACAGTATTCGCGCATCGGGCGCATACTCGACGGACTGAGCGGCGATTTCTGGTTCGCCACCATTTATATAGCCATCTGCCTGCGCGAAAATGCCACAAGCGCTTTCTTCTCGGCCCATCCGTGGGTAATATGGACGGTAGCGGTAATTACTGGCATATGCCATGCCAAACAGGCCGCTATGGCCGATTATTACCGCCAGTTCCACCTGTATTTCCTCAAGGGCGAGGAGGGCAGCGAACTTGACAGCAGCGGTCCGCTGCGGCAAAGACTCGCGTCGCTGTCATGGAAACATGATTTCTGGAAGAAGCTCACTCTGACGTTCTATACCAATTACACCGTAAACCAGGAGTCGAACACACGCGCAATGCAGGCTCTCAGGGCTGAATTGCGGCGCCGCTATCCCGACGGACGCATACCTCAATCGTTCCGTGACGTTTTCCGCAGCGAAAGCCTGCCGCTGATGAAATACACCAACATCCTCTCGTTCAACTGGCGCACGATCGCCCTTTTCTGCTCGCTTTTCGCAATGATGCCGTGGCTGTATTTCGCTTTCGAGCTAACCGTGCTCAACGTCCTGCTTGTGTATATGGTGGTACGGCATGAGTCTTTGTGCCGCCGCCTGACACGCCGGCTTCAGAACAACGAATTTCCACAACAATGATAAAAGGCATAATATTTGACTACGGCGGCACAATCGACAGCCACGGAGACCACTGGAGTGAGATAATATGGGATGCCTACCTCGCCACGGGCGTGCCTGTCGACAAGGAGTCGTTCCGCGAGGCTTATGTATATGCCGAGCGTGAACTGGCACGCACGCGCCACATACTGCCGCACCACACTTTTCACGACCTGCTTGCAATAAAGATGCGCATCGAGCTGCAACGGCTGGTGGAGCAAGGGAAACTCGCTCCCGAGGCAGTGGAAGCGTACACCACTCCCCTCGCCGACTACTGCGACGACGCGGCCCGCAACGCGATAGCCGACGCACGGCCCGTACTTGAGGCTCTGTCAGCCAGATACCCCATGGTATTGGTGTCGAACTTCTATGGCAATGTGGAATCGGTGCTCGAGGCCTACGGACTGCGCCGGTACTTCAAAGACATTATCGAGAGCGCCATGGTCGGTGTCCGCAAGCCCGATCCCGCCATCTTTGCCCTCGGGGTTAAGGCTCTGGGGCTGCTGCCTGAGGAAGTACTTGTGATCGGCGACAGCCTGCGCAAAGACATCATGCCTGCGCGCTCGCTCGGTTGCCGGACGGCATGGCTAAAGGGACGCGGCTGGACACCGGAAGAAGACGCCGCCACCGACCCGTCGATGATACACAACCTTCAGGAAGTGCTCGATATGGCATTTTGATATTTTTAACATATTGCCATTAATACACGCAATTTTTCACGTTTTTTAATTATTTTAGTGTATAATTACAATTAATTAGCCATTTAAAGTAATTATTATATTAAATATCATTTTGCATTTCAAAAATAACTTGTAATTTTACGCGCTATTTCGAGAGAGGTAGCTGCATTTATTATGCAAAATATTAAAGTGAAAATAATAAAACAACAGAGTAAACAAGATTACCTACATCATGAACAATTGCACAGTTAAGCCTGCAGAAGGCAAGCTCGGAGTCCTCGTGGTGGGACTCGGCGCAGTATCCTCCACCTTTATGACAGGTGTGTTGATGACTCGCAAAGGATTGGCCAAGCCCGTGGGCTCGATGACCCAGTATGACAAAATTCGCGTTGGACGCGGAGCTGACAAGAAATACCTGAAATACAACGAGATCGTTCCGATCGCCGACCTCAACGACATAGTTTTCGGAGCATGGGACGTTTATTCCGCCAACGCTTACGAGAGCGCCATCAACGCCGAAGTGCTCAAGGAGAAGGACATCAATCCTGTGAAAGATGAACTTGAGGCTATCAAGCCTATGAAGGCCGCTTTCGACCACAACTACGCCAAACGTCTCGAAGGCGACAATGTCAAGACCTGCAAGGACCGCTGGGACATGACAGAGCAGATCCGCGAGGATATCCGCAACTTCAAGAAGGAAACCGGTGTAGACCGCGTCGTAGTGCTCTGGGCCGCTTCCACCGAGGTATACGTACCCGTTGACGAGAAAATCCACGGCACCGTGGCAGCCCTTGAGGCCGCAATGAAGGCCGATGACAAGGAGCATATCGCCCCCTCGATGTGCTACGCATATGCAGCCCTTTCGGAA
>CAZAZA010000052.1:0-19691 GCA_964489495.1 uncultured Bacteroides sp. | reverse complement strand
GAATATTATATTCCCTCCCCGCAAAGGCTGACAATGGCAGAATATATATTCGTAGACAACACCTTCATGGTGCCTTATACCAGAGAGGTCGCAGATTACTGTGACCCTTTTTCTTGTGGCGATGACGACCTTGACGATTTTTTTAGTCATGATGTGTTTCTCTACGAGGGAGAACTGCTCGGCAAAACATATTGTTGGATAAATAAAGACAATCCGCGTGAAATTGTGGCGATTGCCACTCTTTCATACGATGGCATAAAGACCTATACCCTTGATAATCCCTCTCGGAATGCTCTCCAGCGCAAGATACCCCAGCACAAACGACATCGTAGTTATCCTGCGGTACTGATTGGCCGTCTTGGTGTGAATAAGGCATTTCAGGGGCATGGATTGAATATTGGCACTCAGCTTATGGATGCCCTCAAATACTGGTTTGTGGATGAAAACAATAAAGCGGCTTGTCGTTATATGCTCGTAGACGCCTACAACACAGAGTCAACTATCCATTACTATCTCAAGAATGGATTTAAGCCTCTCTATAAGTCAGAACAAAGCGAAAAAGACGCTTTCGGTATATCAGAAAACGATGATCTGAAGAGCCGTGTCATATTCTTCGACTTAAAGACAATTACTGCATAACTCCTTGCATTTTCTGAATTATCCACATAATCCTGAAATTTTTCTTCCCTACAAATGTTTTTGACAACAAATATTCCCTGAAAAAAATTATTTTACCTGAGAATCTAGCATTTGCTGTTGCGGACATAGAAGACATAGCTTAAATCAGACAAGAAGAAAATTCTCCATAGGAAAAAGAACTAAATAGGAACAATTGTCGTTTGCAATAGGGCTGAATGGGAGAGCTTATTTGATCAGGATTTTGGTGGTTACGGAGCCGGTACGCTTTAGGTAGAGGCCCGGGGTAAGATTATCGGAATCAACTGTCCGGCCTTGGAGGTCGAAGTATTCGGTAGGCGCAGTGTCATTGCTCATGATTTCGCCGAGGGCCGTCACATGGCCTTTATCTCTGGTGTAGTAGTCAAGGGCATCTTTTTTCTGGTAGCATCTGACATAGTCGAAGCTGGTCTTGTAGGTGAACTTGGGATCGAAATTTGCCGCCCAGCTGCCATTGCCAACCGACTGATTCAGTATGATGTAGTATGGCTTATTGAATGGCCAGGTTATATCCTCCGGATAGTTCTCGTCGGAGAAATGCATGTTCTGGTAGGTGAACACGAGATTGTTGTCAACATACCAGCGTAGTGAGTTCTGATCCCATTCAAGCGTGTATACATGCCAGTCGGCCTGGTCGCACCAGCTTGTGCCTCCGCGAGGAGGAGCTATCTGAGTCGGTTTTCCGAAAGTCTGGTGTTCCCACCCGGAATGGATGGTATGATAAGTGGTGTTATTGTCGTCGATTTGTTCCCAGATGTCGATTTCGCCGCACTGCGGCCAGCCGTTGGTTGCTCCCTGAGGCATCATCCAGAAAGCGGGGAAATTGCCTTTGTGTGGAGTGGTCTTGATGCGCGCCTCTATTTTTCCCCCGGTAAGATAGAAAAGGTCCTGGGTGCTTATCGCCCCTGAAATCATCTTCTGCGATTCGTCGGTTAATTCGGTCGGCGTGGGTATGCAGTACGAGTCGTAGCAACCATTCTCGAACTTGTTGACGAGCTGACGGGCATCTCCATTGGCAATAAGCCTGTTCCAGGTTGACGAACTGCGCGGGCTATATTTCCACTTGTCAGGGTTCATCTCGGGAGAGTCAAATTCGTCGCTCCAAATCAGAGCCCATTCATCGTCGAGGTTGTCGGCAGCTACCGGGATCGGCGCGATAACATTCAGGGCCAGTGCCATAATCGACATTCCGCTAAGGATAATAAATTTAAACATGATATATATAAGGTTAATCGTTGCTCGAATGCAAATTTAGCAAGTTTTTCCGACAAGTTATCGGTTTTTCGCGAATTACAGCTAACTTTGCATTCATGAATCACTCCGAACCGTTAACACGCGACCTTATAGAGAAGCCTGAACTGTGGCGCCTGGCAATGCGTGCCGATGCAGGCATGCTGCATGTGTTGCTGACTTCTTCACTGCCGTTAGGGACGCCGGGGGTTACCGACAACCTGATTTATCGTGCCATACGGCTTGATGCCTCGGCAACATCGCCGCTGGCCGCACTCGAAGAAGCCATATATGCCAACGAATTGCTGCTAAACGATTATGCCCGCGTTGACTGGCTTACCGGATCGGAACATCTGATAATTGTGCCTCCTGAAGGCAATCCCGAGCAATATTCAGTCATTTATCACGCGACTTTCAGCGCGTCAGATTGCGAGTCGCAGACCGAACCGGCGATTTATCCTACAGCTGCTGTCAATGCCTCTGCCCTATGGTCAATTGACCGGAAGGAAGAAGCTTTTTTGCGCCGTACGTTTGCCGGACTGCAGATAAGTCCTGCTTTAGGCGTACTTATAAATTATGTGATCACTGCCGCACAACGTGGCAACAGCCGCCGGATGTATGTAAACTTCCGTGAGAAATCGATCGACGTAATAGTAACCGACCGTACCCGTCTACTTCAGGCCGTTACATTGGAGTGCGCCTCAGGCAGCGATGCAGCCTACTATGTCATGGCATGCCGCCGACAGCTCGGACTGTCGGATGCTTCCGAACCGGTGATAATGAGCGGCGAGAGTCCTCTACGCGAGGAATGCGGGTCGATAGTGCGCAGGTTTGTCCAGCAGGTGCTTCCGGCCATATTCCCGTCCGACATGCTGAAAGCGGGACGCGACTCCGTGTCTGCCCCATTCGAATTAATCGCAGTCAATATGATAAGATGAGAATCATACGAGGAAAATACGGGCGACGCCGTTTCGACGTGCCCACAAACATATCAGCGCGGCCTACCACCGATTTCGCCCGCGAAAACATATTCAACGTTATTGAAAATATCATTGACATCGACGGCATAGAGGCTCTCGACCTGTTTGCCGGCACCGGAGCGATCACTTTCGAGCTGCTTTCGCGTGGCGCAAAATCCGTGACCTCGGTCGAGAAAGCCGCTACCCAGCAGCGGTTCATAGCCAAAGTGGCATCGGAACTCGGAGCTGACAATCTGCGGCTCGTACGGGGTGATGTGCGCCGTTTCATTGATGGCACACACGGCAGCTACGACCTTGTGTTTGCCGACCCGCCATACGATCTTCCCGACTTCGACGAGATAGCAGCCAAGGTCCTTGACAGCGACCTCGTGCGACCCGGCGGCTGGTTTATCCTCGAACATTCGGGTCGCCACAGCTATGCCGACCATCCCTGGTTCGCCGACCACCGAGCCTATGGCAGCGTCAACTTCTCCCTCTTTCACCGCCCCGAATAACCCATTACCCCGAACACACAGCGGCCCGTGTCTTTTAGTATTGACACGGGCCGCTGTGTATGTATAGTAACGAATTTACCAGATGATCACACGCTCGGCTGCCGGTCGGAACATCGGCTGGCCTTCGGTGATGGAGAATGCCTCGAAGAACGGTGCGAGATTGCGCAGCGTCACGTTCACGCGATTGCAGCCCAAAGAATGCACGTCACCCGATGTGAGCGAACGCATCTCGGCCTCGCGGATATTCTGAGCCCAGAGATTAGCGTAATTCATATAGAACACCTGCAGCGGATCGTATCCGTCGATGCGTGCTTCCGGCGACTTGACATCGACGCCCTTGCGCTTCTGCGAATCGAGGAAGGCTGTCATAGCCACACGAAGGCCGCCCTGATCGGCGATATTCTCGCCAAGGGTGTACTGGCCGTTGGCAAACAGGCCGGGAAGTATCTCCACCGCGTTAAACTGGTCGACAAGACCCTTGGTCAGAGCCTCGAAAGCCTTTGCATCTTCAGGAGTCCACCAGTAGGTCATATTGCCGCTTGCATCTAAATTCCTACCCTGGTCATCGAAACCGTGAGTCATCTCATGGCCGATCACCACTCCGATACCGCCGTAGTTCTCGGCATCGCTCGCTTCGGGATCGAAGAAGGGTGCCTGCAGGATGGCTGCCGGGAACACGATCTCGTTGGCAAGGGGATTATAGTAAGCGTTTACAGTCTGAGGAGTCATGCCCCACTCGGTGCGGTCGACCGGTTTGCCCCATTTGCTGTAGGTATCCTTCTGATGCCACATGGCGACATTATGCATATTCTCGTAATACGAGAGCTTCGGGTCGATGGTCATCGATGAATAGTCCTTCCACTTGTCGGGATAACCGATCTTGACTGTGAAGGCATTGAGCTTGTTGAGAGCGCGGAGCTTAGTGTCGTCGCTCATCCATTCAAGATTGATTATGTGCTTGCCGAGTGCGGTGCGAAGGTTCTCGACAAGACCTATCATATAGTCTTTTGACGACTGCGGGAAATATTTCTCGACATAAAGCTCGCCCACGGCCTCGCCTAACGCGCCTTCGGTGGCCGAAAGCGCACGCTTCCAGCGCGGACGCATCTCCTGTACGCCGCTCATAACCTTGCTGAACTCAAACGCGGTGTTTGCAAAGTCGTCGCTCAGAGCGCCGGCTGCCTGCGATACATATTTCCACAGATAATAGTCCTTGATTTCGCGTTCGGTAAGCGACGCCATAAGGTCATTGGCCTGTTTTACCGAATTGATTTCGGTGACGATAACCGATTCGGGTGAGGGAATACCCATTGTCTCGATGAAGAAACGGTCCCAGTTGACAGCAGGGTACATCTCCTTGAGCTGAGCAAACGAGCGGGGATTGTACATGGCCGGGATATTGCGGCTCTGCTCACGCGTCCAGGCCGAGTCGGCAAGGGCCGTCTCGATTTTCATCACATTTTTCATGATGCGTGTGGCAGCCTTCTTGGAATATCCGGCGTTACGCATTTGGGCCACAATCATCTTCTGATAGGCATCGCGCACTTCCTTGTTACGCTTGTCGTTGGCAAGATAGTAATCGCGGTCGCCAAGACCCATACCGCCACCGCCGACATACATGGCATATACTGACGAATTGCCGAGGTCCTCCATTATCGAGGCCGAGAAGAACGGGCTGGCATAATTGCCGTGCATCCAAAGGAAAAGGTCCTCCATCTTGTCGGACGGGGTGTCCTCGATGCGCTTGAGGTCGGCGAGAATAGGCTTGGCACCCTCGGCATTGCGGCGCACGGAGTCCATCGCCTGAGAATATATAGTGGCAACCTTAAAAGCCACAGTACCGGGCTGAGGGTTGGCCGACTGCAAACCGAGAACAATGTTTTTAACGCGGGCTTCCGAAGAGTCGCTGAGAATATTGAACTTGCCGTAACGTGCATGTTCAGGTGTCAGAGGGTTGGCATCCATCCACCCCTTGTTGACGTGCATGTAAAAATCGCTTCCTGCCGGGGTCGACTTGTCGAAATCGGCGGGATTGAGGCTCTTAAGGTGTTCTGCGGCAACAACTCCTGACGGAATAGTCAGAAGCATGGCGGCAGCCAGAGCCAAATGTTTTAGATTCATAATGATTTTGTAGGTTTATTTATATCCGATATAAATTGAGCAGACACCGAGCGTAAGCGGTATCCAGCGTGTATTTGCAAAACCGGCGCGGCTCATCAGCGCGGTCATCGACAATCCCTGAGGAACGGCGGCAATGCTTTCGGGTAAATAGGCATAAGCCCTGCGGTCATGCGACACCATTCGGCCCACCGCAGGGATCACACAACGCGTATAAAGCTTATAAAACGGACGCACAATGGGCGATGACGGTTCGGACAACTCTATGACGCAAAGCATACCGCGCGGGCGAAGCACCCTGTACATCTCGCGATATCCATCAAGCAGATGCTCAAAGTTGCGCACACCGAAGGCCACTGTCACAGCATCGAACGACTCGTCGGCCATCGGCAGGTCGAGACAGTCGGCCCGGCTAAGCGTCACGCGTCCGGCCAGTCCCGCCTCGGTCACCTTGCGGCGTCCGACGGCGAGCATCTCGTCCGAGAGGTCGATGCCGGTGATATGCGCGCCTTCGACATCACGGGCCAGCTGCATGGCAAGGTCGCCGGTGCCGGTGGCTACGTCAAGGATGTCGCGGCTGCCCGAGTCACGCACCAGACCGACGGCCTTACGCCGCCAACGACGGTCGATGCCGAGAGTCATCATGCGGTTCATCAAGTCGTAAGCCGGTGCGATATTGTCGAACATCTCGCGCACCTGCTCACCCTTAGCGCGCTTATCGCCGTCGTAGGGGTTGATCTGTTCACATACAGAGCCTCTCAACGGATCACTCTCAGGTCTTTCAGGCTTTACAGTCACTGGTTGAGCCGGTCGAGGCAAGTCATTACGTTAGTGGCGATACGGTTTTCAAGATCCGACTCGTCGGCCTTGACAAAAGGCTGTCCGGTAAGATGCTCATACAGCTCGATGTATCGTTCCGACACGCTGTCGCAGAATTCCGGAGTCATCTCGGGCACCTGCTGTCCGGCTTTGCCCATAAATCCGCGCTCAATGAGCCACTGTCTTACAAACTCCTTCGAAAGCTGACGCTGCGGCTCTCCTTTTGCGAGGCGCTCCTCATAACCGTCGGCATAGAAATAACGCGACGAATCGGGAGTGTGTATCTCGTCGATGAGATATACTTTGCCGTCATGTTTGCCGAACTCATATTTTGTATCGACCAGAATCAGACCCTTGTCGGCTGCCATCTTCGTGCCGATTTCAAAAAGCTTGCGGGTATAACGCTCCATCACCTCATAGTCCTCGGCGCTGACAATGCCTTGCGCTATAATCTCTTCTTTCGAGATATTCTCGTCATGACCTGCCTCGGCCTTGGTCGTGGGGGTGATAATAGGCTCGGGGAAACGTTCGTTCTCCTTCATGCCTTCGGGCAGTCTCACACCGCAAAGCACGCGGTTGCCGGCCTGGTAATCGCGCCAGGCGCTTCCGGCGAGATACCCTCTTATGATCATCTCAACACGGAATCCCTCACACTTGAGGCCTACGGTGACCATGGGATCGGGAACGGCGAGTTTCCAATTGGGCACGGCATCAGCGGTAGCTTCAAGGAAATATGCCGCTATCTGATTGAGCACCTGTCCTTTGTAAGGAATACCCTTTGGCAGTATGACATCGAATGCCGAAATACGGTCGGTGGCGATCATAACCATAGTGTCATCGCCAATCTGATACACGTCACGCACTTTGCCGTGATATACGCTTGTCTGACCGGGGAAATTATAGTCGGTCTTTAGCAATGTAGAACTCATATGTTGATTTCTTGAGATTTTGACTGCGAAATTACTAATAATTAGCTTACCTGACAAAATTATACGGTACTCATCGACAAAATTTTGTAACTTTGCATACACAATGAGACGAACAATACTGATAATGATTCTCAGCTGCATTCTCCCGCCTACCATTCTTGGTCTCTGTTCGAGCCGTCAGAAAACGACGGAGACAGCTGTCGTCCGGACCGAAACCGATCCGGACACCGTCATTGCGGCTGCCGATACCGACACGGTAGATGTCGGAACAATGTCCCGGCGCACCCTCATGCCCGACACCGTCGGAGATTATGACGAACGTCTGCCGATGATGGAGGAAGGCGAGATAGCACAACCGATACACATCAACTATCTGGGCACAAACTATGCCTCCGTTTTTGCCGACAAGAATGATGTGCATATGCCGCATGCCGTGGCAGCCGGCATAAGGAGGCTGTCTGACATGCGCTCTTACTGGCAGAATACCAAGGGAATGGAGGCCGTGGTCAGCTGCCGTTACTATTATATCGATCATCTGACCCATTCTCGCCCCATCCTCGTCGCACCGGCCAAGGCCATGCTGCAGGAAATCGGACGCCGTTTCTGCGACACGCTCCGAGTGCGTGGCGGGGGCAACTACCGGATCAAGGTGACGAGCCTCACACGCACTACCGACGACGTAAGACGGTTACGCCGCGTAAATGTCAATTCAATCTCGGAGTCGACACACTTCTTCGGTACCACTGTCGACATAAGCCACGCCGACTTTGTTCGTGATCCGGGGGGGCCTCCACGAACTGTCGACAACCTCAAAGGCGTGCTTTCGGAAGTGCTCTACGCCATGCGTAACGAGGGGAAATGCTGCGTACTTTACGAGCGCAAGCAGCAGTGCTTCCATGTGACTGTTTGTAACAGCGTTTATCAATGAAGGTCTTAGTTAAAATAATCAAATGGCTCGCCATTACCATCCTGAGTATACTTTTGTTGGTGGCAGCAGTCATCGGAATCGCTGTATGGATTCTGACACCCGAACGTCTAACCCCTCTGGTCGAGCATTATGCGTCGCAATATCTTGACGCTGAGATTACAGTCAAGCGTGTCGAACTCACATATTGGTCATCATTCCCGAAACTGACGGTAGAGGTCGATTCGCTCGTCATTGTGTCGCACGTGTTCGACCGGCTCACACCCGCTCAACGTGACTCGCTTCCGGACGATGCCGACAAACTCCTGTCGCTTGCCAGTCTGCGCGGCTCCGTCGATCTGCCTTCGCTGATGAAAGGGATGCTGCAGCTGCGCGACATCGAGCTGCAACATCCCGAGATACGACTCGTCGAATTCGACAAATCGCTGTCCAACTATATGATTGCCAAAGGCGGGGATGACTCCGGCAGTTCGGGTCCGATGCCGGCGATATCAATCAACAGTTTCCGTATAACAGGCGACTCGCCAATCAGCTATTTCTCTCTGAGCGACAGTATTGACGTGACAATCAAGCTGATTACCACCGACCTGAACGGCGAGGATGCTCCAGTCTATTCCATACAGGTCGACGGCATCGGGACGGGAAAAATTGCCAACCTGGTTCACCTGCAGGGCATACCGTTCGGTCTCAACGGCAATGTGCGCTGGGATATGGCCGACCCCGACCGTCTCGGCATAAGCGACTTCGATTTCAGCGCAGACAACATAACCGTACGATTCAACGGACAAGTCGACTTTTCCGACTCCCTCGCTGTCACAGGTCTTGAAATCTACGGATCTTCTGTAAAAATCGACGACATATTGTCGCTGGCACGCAAGACATCGCTTAAGGGCATACCCGAGATAGACACCAATCTCGAGGTAGAGCTGCGGGCCACTCTCGGGTCGCCATACTATTTCGGATCGGATTCAATACCCGACATTCATGCCGAGATAAGGATACCCGAAGGATATCTGCACTACGACAGGCTGCGAATCAACAGATTTGCAGCCGACATCACCGCCGACATACAGGGCGGAGACCCCGACCATGCCCGCATCGAAATACGGAAACTCAAGGCCGTGGGACGCAGCATGGGCTTCAACCTCTCGGCAACCGTGACGTCGACGGGCGACATCAGCAACCCGCTTGTCGAAGGGCGGTTTGAAGGCGGCCTCGGATTCGGCCGGATACCGCGCAAGCTTGCCGACCGGCTGCCTTGCACCCTCGCCGGATATATGACCGGCGACACTCGTTTCCGCTTCCGTCCGTCCGACCTCAGGAATGTCGACCTGAACGCTATAAGGCTTGACGGCACCGTCAACCTGCACGACTTCGCCATGGCGATGCGAGACAGTTCTGCCACAGCATTCGTGAGCAACGCAAAACTCAGTTTCGGAGCCAACTCGCGCCTGCGCCGTGAAAAATTCGTAATCGATTCGCTTGCCACAGCATCACTGCAAGTCGATTCGGCCGACTACACTTCAGGAGGAGTGAACTTCAACGGGCGCGACCTGTTTATCGGAGTAGGCGCACGACATTCCGACAATCGCCGGTTGAGCGGCGACACTACACGGATATTGCCTGTGGGAATGCGCATATCTGGCAAGAAACTCACTATGGCCGACACGTCCGACTCGCTGCGCATCCGCCTGCGCGACCTTGACAGCCGCCTCACTCTCACGCGGTTCGAGGGAAACGCCCACCGTCCGAAGCTGTCGGTGGATATCGGCGCCCGGCGGCTTTTCTATGCCGACCGCCTCAACCGCGCCAATCTGCGCAATGCCGAGGTGTCGCTGCTGCTGCACCCCCGCAAGCGTCCGCGCCTGTCGGAGCGCGGCATAGCGATCTATGATTCAATACAGTCGGCGCAGCCAAGCCTGCGGCTTGACTCGGTGTACGCGCTCACCCGTGCCGAAATGCGCCGGCAACGACGCCAGCGACGCTCGGCAGAATCGTCATCCGACTCTACGGCACGCGCCGACAGCCTGCGCAAACGCCGGTCAGACTATGAGGCCAATCATTCCGGCGACATCGACTTCGAGGTCGACAATTCGATGAAAACATGGTTGCGGCTATGGCAGGCGTCCGGCAAGCTAAAGGCCGAGCGTGCGCGAGCGTTCACTCCCTATTTCCCTATACGCAACCGTCTCGACAACGTCGATATAACATTCGATACAGACAGCATAAAAATTACGGATACACGCTACCGCTCGGGCAAAACTTCGGTAGTGGTAAACGGACACATCGCCAATATCGCCGGAGCCGTGACTTCACGACGCGGTGCCCCTCTCGACATTGACGTATCGCTTGATTTCGACACTCTCGACATAAACGCTTTCGCCACAGCTGCATTCGCAGGGACGGCATTCGCCGAACGGGCCGACTCGGGTCATGTGGCCATCTCGCAAAGCGAGAACGACGAAGAATTGCAGCGGTCGATAAGCGAGGCAGCCCCCGACACCGGCCAGCTCGCATTTGTAGTGCCTTCCAACATAAGGGGCAACCTGCGCCTCAATGCACGCGAGGTACTGTATTCCGACATATGGTTTCAGAGGGTGAATGGGAAAATCGGCATTTCAAACGGATCGATACACCTCGACCGGTTTGCCGGCTATACCGAGATGGGCACACTCGACCTAACCGCCCTCTATACAGCCCCGAACCGCCGCGATGTGAATTTTGCAGCAGGCATGGTAATCAGGCGGCTCGACCTTAAGAAATTTCTGCACATGATGCCGCAGGTTGACTCGCTTCTTCCGCTCCTCGACCATATCGAGGGAATCATAACAGCCGACATGGGCATGACCACCGAACTCGATTCGCTGATGAACTTCAAGTTCCATACACTTCGCGCAGTAATGAAGCTTGAAGGCGACAGCCTTGTCGTACTCGACAACAGCACTTTCAGGAAGTTGTCGAAATGGCTTATTTTCAAGAATAAAGACCGGAATATGATCGATCACATGGCGGTTGAGCTGGTTGTGCGTGACTCGAAGCTCGACTTCATGCCCTTCCAGTTCGACATTGACCGTTACAAACTCGGCGTGTGGGGAGGCAACACACTCGACATGCACTATGACTACCATATCGCCGTACTGAAATCGCCGCTGCCATTCAAATTCGGAATCGGAATCAAAGGACACGGCGACGACTTCCGAATCAGGCTCGGTAAAGCCAACTTCAATCCCGACAAAATCGTTGAGTCGCGTCAGCTGACCGACACCACCCGTATAAACCTCATACGCGAGATACGCAGCATGTTCCGATTCGGAGTAAACTCCGGCTCGCGTAACCGCAAGCTGGCCCTACAGCCTCAGGGGCCTGTCAACCAACCGGATGAATTCAGTGTGCCCGACACGCTGACTCATGCCGATTCGGTGCTTTTCATGCAACAGGGCATCATAGAAATGTCGCCTGCCGTAGCCGATTCGATAGCTTCCACTGTTGACAAAAACAAAACGAAAACAAAGAAGGACAAGAAGAAAAAGCGAAAGAATGACAAAAGATAACACCCTCATACTGCCCCGGCCTCTCAAGGCAGCTCTGATTGATATGGACGGCACACTCTATGACTCGATGCCCAACCACGCCCGCGCATGGCTGAAAATGGTCACAGAGCTCGGAATCGATGCCACTTTCGACGAATTTTTCAGGTATGAGGGACGCACAGGCAAATCAACCATCAACCTGCTGATGCGGCGTGCATTCGGACGCGACGCCTCTGACGAAGAGGCCCGTGAGCTTTACAGGCGCAAAACTATATATTTTGCCGAACAGCCCCCCGTAAATGTCATGCCGGGTGCAGACCGCATGATATCCGCTCTGACTGGGGCGGGTATCAACACCATACTTGTCACCGGATCGGGACAGAATTCGCTCATCAACCGGCTACCCGATGATTTTCCCGGGGCATTCCCCCCGGAACGGCGCATCACATCACGCGACGTGTCCCATGGCAAACCCGACCCGGAGCCATACCTGAAGGCTCTCGCTCTTGCCGGGGTCGGGCCTTCAGAAGCCATAGTCATTGAGAATGCGCCGCTTGGTGTAGAGTCGGGACATCGGGCCGGCGTATATACCGTGGCCGTGACCACAGGCCCTATTGCAGCGGCCGAAATGTGGCGTGCGGGAGCTGACGCTGTATTTGACTCCATGGAGCTGTTTGCCGACATACTCCAACAAAAACTGAATTATGAATGAGCCGATATTCACTCTTGACGCAGCATCGTCACTTGACCGCCTTGTAGGGGAAAATCCGCCGGAAGGACCTGTCGTGATCGTAACCGACAGCAACATCGGGAATTACGTGGTGCCCGAATTGCAACGCCGTTCGTCCGTAGCCGCTGACGCTACAGTCATAACAATCGAGGCGGGAGAAACACACAAAAACCTCGACACGGCAGCCCGGGTATGGAACGAGATGGTGAATCGGGGACTAAACCGACGCTCGCTGTGCATAGCTGTGGGAGGAGGCGTGGTGACCGACCTCGCCGGATTTGCCGCCGCTACTTTCAAGCGCGGCATACGCTGCATAAATATGCCCACGACACTACTCGCCGATGTCGATGCTTCGGTTGGCGGTAAGACCGGTATTGACTTCATGGGTCTAAAGAACGAAATAGGTGTCTTCGCCATTCCCGAAGCCGTAATTGTCAGTCCTCAGTGGCTGTCCACACTCCCCCATAAAGAGTGGCTGTCGGGTTACGGTGAAATGCTCAAGCATTCGCTTCTGTCAGACTCTGCCGTGCTCCCCGAACTCGATGCCCTGAAGGATATGCCTCAATCCGGGCAGCTCGATGCGATTCGATGTTCGGTCGCTGTCAAACAGACGATAGTCGAAGCTGACCCCCGCGAAAACGGAATCAGAGCGGCCCTCAACCTCGGCCATACAGCCGGCCACGCCATCGAAAGCCATCTGATGGCCTCGGGACGACCTATACCCCATGGGGCAGCCGTGGCATTCGGGATCGTGACAGCCCTCGTATTGTCGCGTATGAAACGCGGCATGATGCCCGACAGGCTCTACTCAACGGCGCAACTCGTACGCGACATATACGGTCAGTGGCCTGTGTCGTGCAAAGAATACGACGCATTGCTGCGACTGATGCACCACGACAAAAAAAATACCGGACAAGCTGTAAGGTTCGCCCTGCTCGACGCGCCGGGGCATCCGGTCACAGGCATCGAAATACCTGACGACGACATACGTGCCGCCTTCGACATAACCTGCGACCTATTGGGGTAGTTGCTTCACCCCCATTGATGATATCACACCTCCGGCAAAGGAATGCGCTCTCCTATGTCGCGGAACTGCGTGGGGGTAAGGCCGGTAACCGACTTGAATTTCGCCGAAAGATGTGCCACTGACGAGAATCCTGTGCGGTAGGCTATTTCCGACAAGGTTTCGCGGCCATACTTTACAAGTTCCTTGACATATTCAATGCGCAGGCTTATAAAATAGTTTTCGAGCGATCTGCCCTCCACGGCCGAAAACATGCGGCTGACCGACGGATAGCTGAGGGTGAAATGCGCCGACACTATTCCCTGCAATTTCCCCGAAGGCCCTCCCTCACGGCGCGACTCCTCGATCAGCAGGTGTTTCAGCTCCTCGATGAGCAAAGCCTCACGTCCTACGATTATCTCAAAACCCTCTTCCGTCAATTTTTGCTCCACCAGCCGAAGTTGTCCTTCAGAAAGCTCGTCGACGGTTTCCAACAGGCCAAGCGACACATTCCGCACGGCTATTCCAAGCCGTTCTACCTCAGTGCGCACCACTTCCACACAATGCCTGCACACCATATTTTTAATTATCAGCTTCATGACCGCGCAAAAATAGTGAAATTTCGCCACATGAAAAAAATTGTCAGAATTATGTAACGCCGACAGCAGCCTCTGTCCTTAATTTTGCATCAGAAATAAAAATTATAGCGACATATGGAAATAATCGACGCTCTGATTGTAATGATGGCCGAGATGGCCCCCTATATTCTGCTCGGCTTTCTGATAGCGGGGCTTATATATGCTTTTGTGCCTCAACGTATGATGGCCGGCCATCTGGCCGGTTCTGGATGGCGCGAAGTGGTCAAGGCAGCACTCATAGGCATACCGCTACCGCTGTGTTCGTGCGGCGTGCTCCCTACAGCCATATCAATGCGGCGAAACGGTGCATCACGCGCCGCATCATCCTCATTTCTCATATCAACGCCTCAGACAGGTGTCGACAGTATCGCAGCCACATGGGCGCTCCTCGGCCCGGCATTCGCAGTTATCCGACCGATAGCCGCGCTTGTCACAGCGGTTTTCGGCGGTGTCGCCGTGGGGCGAGTCGAAACCGATGACCCGTATGCCGCTACCGACAACTCTGAAGCCCACAAACCGTCGGAGACATTCATAAAGAAGTTACTCTCCGCCTTGCGCTACGGGTTTGTCGACCTGGTGTCGAGCATCGGCACGTGGCTTGTAGCCGGGCTTGCAATAGCTGCCCTCATCACGGTACTTGTCCCCTCCGACGCGTTGGCCACGCTTGGCGACCGGCCTTTTTTGGCCATGCTTGCCGTTCTTGTTGTCGCCATACCTATGTATGTGTGCGCAACCGGGTCAATTCCTATAGCTTTTTCGCTCATGCTCAAAGGACTCTCACCGGGTACAGCCCTTGTGCTGCTAATGGCCGGACCGGCTGCCAACTTTGCCTCGTTCACGCTTATTTCTCGGGAATTCGGACGAAAGGCCGCATGGGTGTATCTCGTCTCGATTGTGGCCGGAGCACTCGGCTTCGGACTCATGATTGACTACCTGCTCCCGGCAAGCTGGTTCGCTATCGGCGCCCGCGATGCAATGGCCTGCCATACGTCGCACCTGTCGGCCTTCTCAATCGGCTGCGCGGCAGTGTTGTCGGGACTGCTCATTTATTCGTTTGCAAGAAGATTATTCAAACCCAAGAAACAATTTAACAACATGACACAGAAATATGAAATCCAAGGCATGAACTGCCCCCACTGTCAGGCTGCTGTAAAGAGTGCGATAACATCTGTTGAAGGTGTGACAAGTGCCGAAGTGACACTGCGTCCTGGATCGGCCACAGTCGAAGGAAACCCTGATCCCGAAAAGGTTTGCGCCGCCGTAAGGTCGGCCGGATTCGACGCTTCGCTTCTCGGGTAATCCCCAAAAAAAGAGAGACGACCCAATCGTGAGCCGCCTCTCTTTTTTTTGAGTGAATAGGTTTAACGGATTATCTTGACCGCCTTTGATCCTTGACGAAGGATATAAAGGCCTCCGGCAACCGGTTTATCGACACGCACACCTTGGAGGTTGTAGTACTCCTGTGTCTCATTACCAATCGTTTCGATTGACTCTATGCCAACTCTTTCGGGGAGTGTTATGACTATTTCCGGATTCTGGATCCATAGGAATTGTCCGTCCTCGTAATCCGACAAGCAGACCATTATACGTTCAGCGGGAAGGGTAATAGTCTTTTCATCGGCAACACCGAAATAACCCTGATCGGCAGCTACTTCTTCTATGTCCGTACCAATATAGAGGAGGCCGAGTGAATATGCCGCAAACTTACCAAAACGCGAGATTTCTACGCCCATTGTCGAGCAATCAAGGTAGACGCGATCTGGGGTCTCTGCATGGATATAGAGATAGTGGTTGTGTTTGTCACATGTGTAGGCAAAACCGCCGCTGTGGTTGGAATAGGCATTCTTTATGCGGTAATAACCTTTCACATTCACGTTCTCTTCGATATCGACATTCACAGTTTCGGCATAAATGTCAGAGAACAAGCTTGAGAGGATATTTTCGGTCATCGTGCCCTGACCGATAGATTCCCAATTCTCGGAGTCCTCGTTCTGGACAAACATATATTTAACGCCTGAATCCTTCACATTTCCTTCGCTGTCAAGACTCACATACATAACGCTAAATACGCCTTTTTCATCGGAAGAAGGCTGAAACTCTATGCCCGTTTCAGCCCTATCGACAACTTCCGTGCCTTCTGAGGCAACAATCTGGGCATTATCATCAGACATCTCATAAACACCGCTGGCAAACATCAATTTAACCGAAGCAACGTCCTCCTCTTTAGTGAACCTTATGGTTGCTCCCTCATCGACATCGCAGCAGAACGGCACGTCAAACTCCACGCCATAAAACTTTGCCTCATCTTTGTTGAGGTGTAGCTCAACCGTTCCCGACAGATAATACCACGACGTATCATCAGTCGTATATGCAATCGCGTTTTCAGGGAAACTGATAACTCCGTTTTCGAGAGTGCCATAAGTGCCCTCCTCCGGTTCCATACTCCATCCACCCTCAGCGGTGTAGGAAGTCACCTTTAAAATTCCGAAGGGAGCCCACTGCTAGAAATACACGCGTGAGGGGTCAGTGGCATTGAAATAAAGATAGGTCTCATCCGTACGGCCGACAAGCGCAGCGGGTGTGCTTTCGGGGCTGGCATACGGCTGCACCCTGTACCAACCCGGTACATCAGCGTTTTCCTCAACCGTGACATCCCATTTGCCCGCCTGCACATCTGAGTAGATTGAGGCCAGTGGACCTTCAACCCATACACCGGTCGATACCGCATTCCAATCGCCTTCGGGAGCCTTGTTCATGGAAGCCCGGCTGACTGCCCCTGTTGACTCGGCAATCAGTATTGACTCTGCAAATTTTTGCGGTTTTGACTGCAGCGACAAAACTGACGGTTCGCTGTCTGATTTCACCATTTCTGGGCACTGGGTCGCAGATCATGCCGTAACTGTGACGGTTGCCGCAAGAGCGGCTGTAATGTAAAGATGCTTCATTGAATATTATGATTGGTTTATATAACAATGCAAAAGTAAACATTTTTTATTTTCAACAAAAATTCACATGACAAAAAGTACAATTTGAGCACATAATAACGACAAAAACCGACAAAGAGGAAGCGAAACCGATTGTCCGCTTCCCCTTTGTCGGAATTTTATGCAGTGGGATTAATCAATAGCATTTTTTGCATTGGCTACGGCCTTCCATGCCAGTACGGCTATCAAAGCGCCTACAAGCGGACCAACCACCATAATCCAGAAATCAGGCCATGCATGCGGCGAGAAAAGCGCCGGACCGAAACTGCGTGCCGGATTCACCGAACAATTGTCGACAGGTATGCCCACTATGTTTACAAGACCGAGGGCAATACCGATAGCGAGACCCGAGAATTTACCGAAACCGAACTTTGAGTCGGTAGAGCCGAGAATCACCATCACAAAGAAGAATGTCAGAAGTATTTCAGCCAAAAGAGCCATACCGGAAGTCGCTCCGGGCTGAAGCACATTGGTCGCGAGATTGTTGTCGCCGGTCACTCCGCCGAATTCAAACATAGGCGACATGTCGACAAACCAGTAGAGAAAACCTGCGCCTACAGCGGCTCCGACAAGTTGTGCCACAACGTAGCCACAAAAATCCTTGGCAGAGAGCTTCCCCGACAGCCACATTGCAAACGAGACAGCAGGATTGACATGACATCCCGAAATATTACCTATGCAATAGCACAAGCAGATAAGAACCAGGCCGAAACAGATTCCAATGCCTAACGCGCCGATTTTAGGGCCGGCAAGCACAGCGCTACCGCAGGCAAGAAGCACGAGAAACATGGTCCCGATGGCCTCAGCTAAATATTTCTTCATGACAGAATGGTATTAAGTGATTTATATTAGTCGTTTGAACTTCCGCCAAATATGTTGAGCAGGAACAGGAACATATTGACGAAGTCAAGATACAAAGTAAGTGCACCCATTGTGGCAAGCTGACCCACCGCCTCGCCGGGAGCCTGCTGGGCCATGCGTTTCACCTGCTGGGTGTCCCACGCAGTCAGCCCTACGAACAAGAGAACGCCAATAATCGAAATCACCCACTCAAATGTGGAATTTGCCCAGAAAATATTGATAACGCAGCAGATGACAAGACCTATAAGCGCATACATCAGGAACTTACCCCAAGTAGTGAGGTCGCTCTTGGTGAAAAATCCGTAAGCCGACATAGCGCCGAAAACGGCTGCCGTAATAACGAATGTCTTGGCTATCGACGTATGGGTGTAGACCAGAAATATCGGCGTAAGCATCAGCCCGTTGACAGCCGAAAAAACGTAAAAAAGCAGCGTGGCCTGGGCCTGGCTCATGCGGAATATGCGTGCCGAAATCCAAAAAACGAGACCTAACTCGACGGCCATCACAACCCACATCATCCATGAGTTGTTGAGATAGAAATTGAGAAACGAGGGACTGGAACTGCAAAACCATGCCACCAAGGCTGTGACAAGCATAGCGAAAAACATCTTGAAATAGACGCGCTTCATTATGTCCGACACCTTGGCGACAAAAGCCGGCCGGTCACTCTCATAGGCCTGACGGCCCGGATAATAGTTGTTGTAACGTTGGTTATCCATAATAGTATGTGAGTTGGCGATTGGTCGTCAACTCACATACTAAACAAAGATAAATCTCAAAGAGTTCAGAACTCTGAAAAAGCGAGAGGCAGCAACGAGCTTACCGAGGGGACGATATAAACGACCTCGGCTCCTACGAGAAGGACGCGCACATTGTGGCCCGCAAGCTTTTCATATTCGAGCAGCGCCTGACGGCAAGCCCCGCAGGGAGCGGTCGGGACCGGAGTGAGCCGGCCATCGGTTCCCCGCGCCGCTATGGCTATCGCCTCAAACCGGGCTTCAGGCCAGCGCGAGTGGGCGTAATAACAGGTGGTTCGTTCTGCACAAGTGCCCGAAGGGAAAGCCACATTCTCCTGATTTGAGCCAGTGACTATCTCGCCGTTATCAAGCCTTATAGCGGCCCCTACGCTGAAATGGCTGTAGGGTGCATATGCCCGCTGCGTGGCCTCAATTGCTTCGCGACACAGGGCGCGGTCCGATTCGTCAAGACGCTGAAGAGTTGTTTCCTCTACGTGGATTGTTATTTCAGGCATAGCGCGTCAATCTTTAATCTCATAAGTACGCAGACGGTCGCCTCCGGCCGGATCGGTTGTAATGGAACGATAATAACGCTCGTCATAGCCGGGGAAATCGGGCGACTGGGGCATTCCTTCGGGCGTACGGAGGAACGTACCGTCATCGGCAGTCTTTTTGCGGTTGCCGTCGAGATATTTCACAAACAGATAATCGCCGAGTTCCTTGTAACGGCGCACATAGTCGGCCGATTCCGCAGCCGAATAATTATTGAGGTACTCGCGCTGGTGGTCATCATCCATTCTGCCTACCGAGTTATACAATTTGTTGACATCGTTTTCAAGACGGCCTTCGATCGACGACTGGACGCGGCGGATATCGTCGATCATCAGCGAGTAGCGGTTGTATGCCTGGTTGGCGACGTAATTGTTAACCCAGAATGCGGCATCCCACGACAGGGTGAGCAGATCGCCGTTACCCTGGGCAAACTGGCGCGGAACTCGAGTCAGACAGCTGAACATAGGTACGTAGACGCATGTATTG
>CAZAZA010000051.1:0-20199 GCA_964489495.1 uncultured Bacteroides sp. | reverse complement strand
ATGAACCCTACGGTGTCGGTCAGCAGGAACGGCAGGTTGTCGATGATTACCTTGCGTACGGTAGTGTCGAGTGTGGCAAACAATTTGTTCTCGGCAAATACGTCGCTCTTGCTCAGCAGGTTCATCAGGGTGGATTTGCCCACGTTGGTATATCCTACAAGGGCCACGCGTGTGAGTTTGCCACGGTTTTTGCGCTGTATCGACTTCTGGCGGTCGATGCTCCGCAGTTCTTCTTTGAGACGGGCTATTTTGTCGAGTATAATGCGCCGGTCGGTCTCGATCTGTGTCTCGCCGGGGCCTCGCATGCCTATGCCTCCTCGCTGTCGTTCGAGGTGTGTCCACATGCGCGTCAGCCTTGGCAGCAGATATTGATACTGGGCGAGTTCGACTTGCGTCTTGGCGTTGGCAGTCTGGGCACGTTTGGCGAATATGTCGAGAATAAGGGTGGTGCGGTCGAGTATCTTGACCTTGAGTTCGCGCTCGATTATTGACACTTGCTTGGAGGTAAGGTCATCGTCGAATATGACCATGCTTATGTCGTTGGCTTCGACATATTGCCTTATCTCTTCGAGTTTGCCTTTACCCACATACGTTCCCGAATTGGGTGTGTCGAGTTTCTGTACGAATTTCTTGACAGCCACTGCACCGGCGGTGTCAGCCAGGAAGGCGAGTTCATCGAGGTATTCGTTGACCTTGGCCTCGTTCTGCTGCTGTGTCACTAATCCGACGAGTACGGCGCGTTCGTTAGTTTCGTTGTCAGTTTCTTTCATCAGTTCAGTTTAAAGTTTCAGAAGCCACTCGGTCCAGCTGTCGATGCCAGTGCCTTTTGTTGCCGAAACCTCGAAAAATTTCAGGTCGGGATTCACGGCGAGGGCATTTGATTTGATTCGTTCGATGTCGGAGTCGACATATGGAAGAAGGTCGATTTTGTTGATGACGCATACCTGACTGCCGGCAAACATATAGGGGTATTTCAGTGGCTTGTCGTCGCCTTCGGTGACGCTCATCACCACAACCCGGGCTTTTTCGCCGAGATCAAACATGGCGGGGCACACGAGGTTGCCTACGTTTTCGATCAGCAGCAGCGACCCCGTGGCGGGCTGGAGGTGGTCGATGGCATGTCCCACCATGTGCGCGTCGAGGTGGCATCCGTTCTGTGTGTTTATCTGCTCGGCTTTTACGCCTCTGGCAGTTATGCGGCGGGCATCGTTGTCGGTGTGCTGGTCGCCCTCGATGACGGCTATGGGCCTGCGTTCGCCAATGGATGCTATTGTCGCTTCAAGGAGCGAGGTCTTGCCCGAACCGGGCGACGACACGAGGTTAATTGCGCTCACACCGCGTCCGGCGAGCCATCCACGGTTCCATGCCGCGTGACGGTCGTTTTCGCCGAGTATGTCGGCCTCGACCCTGAGGGTTGTTTCGTGTGAGTGGTCATGATTGTGGTCGTGACTGTCGTCGTGATGATGGTGGTGATGTGGCTCACCGCAGCCGCAGGTTGTACACATAGCGTTTTTATTCTCTTGTAGGGTTAGTTACTTGTTTTTACGCCGGGGGTTGGCTGGAAACCAGCCTTTGGCCACTCGTTTGCGCTGTTCGAAAATTTCGCCTATGGTCCAGAATGACGAGAAAGCCACAACTCCGCACACCGATGACAGGAGCACGTCGTCGGCCCATATCGAAAGCCCGATGAACGCAATGCCAAGAAGCAGGAACCACCACCAGCATCCCGTGCCGAAGTGGTATTCGCACTTTATGACCACCGGGTGAAAAAGCCCGATGATTAAAAACGTGCATATACCGATAACAAGTCCGAGCAAATGATGGTTTGAAAGGAATTCGGTCATATTGCAAACAGAAAAAGGCTCGTCCCTCCGCTGGGAAGGGCGAGCCGTATTATTTCGGTGTCTGTCTCGGAGTGGAGAGTCGGCTTATTCCTCGATAGCGCGGAGCTTCTGAACGTAGACAGCCTTCATCATCTTTTTGCGGTTGGTCACCGACGGCTTCTCAAAAGCCTGACGATTGCGCAATTGTTTAACGATACCTGTCTTTTCAAACTTACGTTTGAACTTCTTCAGAGCTTTTTCGATGTTTTCGCCCTCTTTAACTTGTACAATAATCATATTTATTTTTGGTTTATATTTATTTCTTAGCTTTTTGCGCGGCAAAATTACGAATACTTTTCAAGAAATCAAAACTTTTTGCCCCGAAAAAATCTCCTAAAAAATCATTTCTCCGACAGCTTTATATATTTAATGGAAATGTCGCTCCATCTTGGTATCTCAAGCCTCTTGCCATAGTGCTTCTCATAGCTCCGTATAAGATTGTCCTTCCAGTGTAGTGCGATCGTGACTCTTGTATCCGGATAAAGATATATTGTTTCGTCCATTGCCGCCAAAAAATCCTCAAGGCTTTCAAAAGGTTTGAACTCGGTATGCTGAGAATACCATGGCGTAGGGCGTATGTTGACAATAACATTATTCTTATATTGGACTTTTACCGGCCAAGTGCTGCTTGTGCTGCATATTTCCCAAAGGTTTTTAAGCCATATATTCTCTATCTCCACCAAGCCATTCTTCATTTTGTATTTTATCAATAGGTACTTTGAGTGAAGTTTCCATGGTTTCTCTATCACAAGGTTGATAAAGCTTCTGAATGAGCCTATGTCGAAATTTGGACTTCCGGTAAAGGATTTTACTTCCAGCCATTCTGTCTCCATATTCTCAGGATTGAGCCAAAAATCCGGTGATGATTGCTTGTTGTTATGAATATGGACTATGCTGTTGGCGGTCATCCATTTGTCCAGCCATTCTTCAAGAATATTTCCTACAATATTGTTCTGTTCGACAGTTATGTCAAAGTCTCTGAGATTGAATTTGATACGACCGGTGGCTTCTTTTATACCGAAATTTGCTACAAGAGCATTAAATAAATTTTCTGATGCTTCCATGTCAATCATTGTTGTAATGTATCAAGCAGTCGTTCGGCTACAGCCTCAATCACGGGGACAACTACTGTGTTGCCTAATAGATCAAAGCCTTCCTTTTCACTGACATTTAGCTTAATACTGTCAGGATACCCACATAGTCTAAGACCTTCTCTCAGTGACAATCTCCGAAGTCCGCCATTGTCGCATACGTAGAGTTTTTGCATATCCATTGCTACAAGCGTGGGTGTAATCTCGTCAGGCGACATTACTTTGTTTATTTCGAAGCTTAATTTCCCGGCTACAATGTTGTATCCCTTAGGCTTGGTTAAGTCATACTCTCTATGCGTAGTCGTGACTCCGCTTCCGTTTTGTTTTCGAATTAATTTTTTCGGATGTTCATATTTTAAATATCCCTTTTGTGTCAAGTCTTTGAGCATTTCCTCAAGATTCGGCGAATCGTAGAAAGTTTGAATTTGTTCTCTTGTAAGCGGCATACCGTCCATCCAGTCAATGCCGATTATTTCGGCCCATTTTTTTTTGCGCCTCTCTGTCAAGATAGTGTCGAGAAGTCTTTTCTGCTCCTTGGATACAGGACCTTTTATTTCCAAATCCCAGCTATGGATATTAGTGCTGCCGCCTCTTTTGTCTTTTATTGACTTACCGTATAATTCCTCTATCTTAAAGTGTTTAAGTAGGGATTTTATGAAAGGTGTGTCGGAGGTCGGCAATCCTGATTCGAGAATGTCTCCAAGTTTGCTTTCTTTTTTAGGAAAATCGTCGAGATTGGGTTTGCTTACGATACTACCAACTATATATATTCGTTTCCGCTCTTGAGGAACTCCAAAGTATTTTGAGTTGAGCACTCGGAAATCAAACTTATAATCCAATGCCTTAAGTCGGTCAATAATTACCTGCAAAGTCTTGCCTCCATCATGATTAACAAGGCCCTCAACATTTTCGAGGATAAACCCCTTTGGCCGTTTGTCTCTCAATATCCGTTCAATTTGAAAGAACAAGGTGCCACGTGTATCGGCAAACCCTTGTCGTTTACCTGCTGAACTGAATGCCTGACATGGAAATCCTGCACATAGAATGTCAAAGTCCGGTATGTTTTTCGTATCGACGTTAGTTATATCACCGGTGATGGTTTCTCCGGGATGGTTCTCACGCAAAACACTAACTGCATAAGGTTTGATTTCAGAAGTGAACACACATACGGGTTTCAATCCTTTTGCTTTAGCCGCAAGTTCAAGGCCGCAACGAATGCCGCCTATACCGGCAAATAGGTCGATAAAACGTATGGTACTAGTCGCTTCAGAAGTTGCTAAATCAGGCTGTTCAAATTGCTCGTCAGCAGCTTTCGCAATTTCGTCACCAGAAAGTAATTTTGGCGCGTATACTGTATCTCTATCACTGAATGCACATGTAATCAGTCTGTTCATATCCAATGGTTCGGCAGCAAGTTCGTCCCCTAATGAAAATACTAAATAAGCACCGCTTGGATCAGGATAATGTAATTTCTCCATATCATCTTGTTCTTTGATATAAGAGTTAATACAAGGGAAAAGATGATAGCCTTCTTGAGGATTCTGAGTGTCATATAAAAGCACATAATCCGGCATTATACGAGAGAGTATGCCCCCATTCCTCTGGGAAAACAAATCTTGATTGAAACGGATATTGTATAACTTCTCGTATCGTTGAGTTTTTTTACCTAATATCCATTCAAGCTGGGATTTCTCACCTCGATATGCTCCTAAAAGGAAAGACTTGTCCTTATAATCAGTATATCTGAACATTTATAGATTATTCCGCAGTATGTATAAAAAACAATTACCTACCGCAAAGGTAGTAATAAAAGTTGGGATATCTCGTATTGCTTGATTTAAAATGGTGAGGTGAAAAAGTGAGAACTTCAAGCCTGATATTATTGATGGGTTGCAAAACAATTTGCGGGGGAAGACGGCGCATGCGGCAAAAAATTCGTAACTTTGCAACCCGTTATGAAATATGGCTTCGACAACGACAAGTATCTGAAAATTCAGTCAGAACACATCAAAGAGCGAATAGCTCAGTTTGGCAACAAGCTCTATCTTGAGCTGGGTGGAAAACTTTTTGACGACCATCACGCCAGCCGCGTGCTCCCCGGATTCCAGCCCGACAGCAAGCTGCGCATGCTCTCGCATCTGAGCGACAGCGCAGAAATAGTGATAGTAATTTCTGCGGCTGACATTGAAAAGAACAAGGTGCGCAGCGACCTTGGCATAACTTACGACGAGGACGTGCTGAGACTAAGGAGCGAGTTTATCAAACGTGGTTTCATGGTGGGATCGGTGGTGATAACCCACTATAACGGGCAGGGGAGCGCCGATGCATTCCGCCGGCGTCTTGAGCACCTTGGCATTACCACCTATTTTCACTATATGATCGAGGGATATCCTACTAATGTCGACCTTATAGCGTCGGACAAAGGGTTCGGCCGCAACGATTATGTCGAGACTTCGCGCCCCCTCGTGATCGTCACCGCCCCCGGCCCGGGCAGCGGCAAAATGGCCGTATGCCTCAGCCAGCTATACAATGAGAATAAACGCGGCATCGAGGCCGGATATGCCAAATTCGAGACTTTCCCCGTTTGGAGTCTGCCGCTGAAACACCCCGTCAATATCGCGTATGAGGCGGCTACAGCCGACCTTAATGACGTGAACATGATCGACCCCTTCCATCTTGAAGCATATGGTAAAACAGCCATAAACTACAACCGCGATATCGAGATATTCCCGGTACTTAACTCGCTCTTCGAGGGTATCTACGGCAAGAACCCCTATAAGTCGCCCACAGATATGGGCGTGAATATGGTGGGATTCTGTATCAGCGACGACGATGTGTGTCGTGACGCATCGAAACAAGAGATTGTCCGCAGATATTACGACGCCTTGAACCGCATGGCCCTCGGCGCAGTAAACGAAGACGAAGTCAATAAGATTGCCCTTCTGTTCAAACAGGCAGGCATCACCACCGCTTACCGCCGACCGATTGCAGCCGCAAAAGAGCGTGCGGAGCGTGACGGCGTGCCGTGCTCGGCTATAGAGCTTGCCGACGGCACAATCATCACAGCCCAGACCAGCCCGCTGCTCGGCCCGAGCGCGGCACTGATACTCAACGCCACCAAGCACCTTGCCGGCATCGGTCATTCGGTGAAGCTCATACCTCAGTCGATGATTGAGCCGATACAGCACACAAAGCTCAACTATCTGCGTGGCAATAATCCGCGCCTGCACACCGACGAGGTCCTTGTTGCCCTGTCGGTTTTGAGCACCTATGACGACAATTGCCGGCGCGCGCTAGAAGTGCTCCCGCAACTTGACGGCTGTCAGGTGCATTCCACAGTAATGCTCGGCGAAGTCGACCGCAAGATATTTAAGAAACTTGGCGTAGGGCTTACCTGTGACCCGGTACGCAAATCATAACACCCACTGAATTACAAGCCTGATATGAAACTCGACAACGAACTTTTCGACAGCATAATGAAACAGGCGGAGGCTTCGCCACGCCGGCGCATGCATTACGACCTGCGTACCAATCCCGCCACCGAGCGCTCGCAGCGAATACTCAATGTGATGATGCCCGACACAGTGATACCAATCCACCGTCATAGCTCGACATCCGAAACCATAGTCATCTGTCGTGGAGCCATACGTGTTGAACTATATGACGAAGAGGGCAACCGCACCGACAGCGTTGAACTGCGTGCCGGGAGCGACTGCCCTGCCATACAGGTAGGCCGGGGCGTATATCACACGTCGGTTTGCCTTGAGGCAGGTAGCTGTATATTCGAGGCCAAGGATGGGCCTTACGATCCGGACCTTACTGAGGAATTCGCTCCTTTCAGTCGTCCGGAGCAGGCATAGGGTCATGATGCCGGCGCGGCAAACGACTCCATTGCCGCGTCAAGAGCCATGGCTATCGCCGGGTCAAGGGCCTCGGCGACAGCCGGCGACAAGTCACATCCAAGAGAATCATACTTCGTAACCGATGCAACTATAAGTTCGACCTCCGGGCAGAAGCCGGTCAGTTCCATTGCCTCGATCACATCCTTAAGTCCTATCTCGTGGGCCGTGACGAGCGGAGGGAACTTTTGGTATCGCGGACGCAGGCGGCGAACTGTGCCGGGAGGATTGCTGTCAAGGGCAGCGTCGATCACAATCACCCTGTCATAGGCCCGGAGATAGCCCATAAGGTGCAGTCCCGCCGTGCCTCCGTCGAGCAGGTCGATATCGGGATGAGGCAGTCGCATTTCGGACAGGCGTCTGACGGCGTGTACGCCGAATCCCTCATCCTGGAGCACAAGGTTGCCGATGCCCATTATCAACACCGGCCGGCGTTCGGTGTCCGGTGTCATATCAGATGTCATTTTCAAACCGTTCGCTGCATTCGGCCTCTGCTTCGCGGGACCGTTTTTTCAGACATTCTTCGGCATGCTCCTGCCGGAATATGCGGTAGACTTCGGTATTTATGAACTTCCATCCGCCAATCATCGACGAGGCGATGCCGTTGCGCTCTATATAATCGTGATAGAACACCAGATAGACGTGAACGATCATAAAAATCACAAATGCCCACATCAGCCAGTGATGGATGGTGCGCACCACAAAGAATCCGTTCAGTCCGAATAGCATCCAGGTGGTAACAGGTTCTCCGACGTTGTTGGTGGTTACAAACATCATCATAAATCCGGTAAGGGCCTGGATTACTGACAACAGGAACAGACCGAAATAAGTCACTGCCGCGAGCGAATTGTGTCCGATGTCGTGGACCGGATGCTTGGTCAGCAGCAATATGTCGACCTTGATTGTGGAGAATATACTGTGCCACTGCCTCCGTTTCAACGGTATGAAATTGAACCAGCGGGCAAAATAGTTGCCAGCAAACGCCCAATATACACGCATCATAATGTTCACCACAAAAATCATTCCGGTTGTCAGGTGGGCCAGGCGCACCCAGCCGAACCAATAGTTGTGGATCGCCTCGGTGGCATGCTGAATGGCCGGAGGGTTTCCGATTATGTAACCGGTCACGCACAGCACCACGATGCACAAGGCATTGATCCAGTGAAAAAACCTCACCGGGAGCTGCCACACGTATACTTCTTCAAGATTTCGACGGCGCGTTTTCATAGCTCCAGTTATTCGTTTTCGACATTTATACGGTGTACGAGCGTTCCTTCCTCGTCGTATAAGTGAACGGCGCATGCCATGCAGGGGTCGAAGGAGTGGATGGTGCGGATAATGCTCAGGGCCATCTCCGGCGAGTCGGCTGCGAAGCCTCCGACCGGTGTGCCGATTACGGCTTCCTCGAACGACGAACGCTGTCCGAAAGGATCCCGTGGCGAAGCGTTCCATGTGGTGGGTACCACCATCTGGTAGTTCACTATCTTCTTGTTGTGTATGTGGCTGTAATGCGCAAGAGCGCCGCGTGGGGCTTCGCTGAGGCTGTAACCACGGCAGTCTGCATCCCAGGACTCAGGCTCCCATTTCGACCCGTTGAACATCGACTCGTCGCCAACGCGTATGTTGTCGATTAGTTTGTTGAAACTACGTGCCATGGCGTCGCCGGCTTCGGCAGTCTCGATGGCGCGGGCGACAGTTCGTCCGGCTGTCGAGAACAGCGACTGGATGCTGATGCCGCAGTCGCGTCCGTTAAACTTGTTGGCAAGCTGGCTCCATGTGGCTATGGCCTTATCGGTCAGCTCGACCGATGTCTCGTTGCCGGCGGCATAGTTTACGGCTATGCGTGCGAGCGGCCCCACTTCCATAGGTTGGCGGCGGTAACGCGGGGTCTTTATCCAGCTGTAAGGTTCGTCGCCTCCGAGCCAGTCGAACTGACTTTCCGGACCCGTATAGTCGAATACGGTTTCGCCCACCGACGGGTGCAGCCCTTTGTCCTTGCCCACCGAGTAGCTGTACCATGCGTTGTTGACAAATTCCTGCAGACCGTCCAGCGCGTCGGGGTCGAACGGTTCGATATGAGTGAGGTCGCGGTTCATCACAATTCCGCGTTTCGACAGATATGAGTCGGTATCGCCGTAATGGGTCATAGGGAAGTCGCCGTACGACAGGTAGTTGCTCAGCCCTCCGCCGATGTGCGCCCATTCGGGATAGAAGGCCATGATGGCGAGGCAGTCGGGCAGGTACACCTCGTTTGCAAACGACTGCACGCGCTCTATCAGCTGCTGCACAAAATTCAGACGAGCCATATTTATGGCGTTGGGGTCCTGCATGTTGATGGCACAAGCCATGCCTCCGACAAGGTAGTTGGGGTGAGGGTTTTTCCCGCCGAATATGGTTTGTATCTTGCATATCTCCTTCTGAAAGTCGAGGGCCTGCAGATAGTGTGCCAGACCGATGAGGTTGACCGCCGGCGGGAGCTTGTAGAGCTTCGATCCCCAGCACCACCGTGATGTGGAAAACAGGTTGTTGGCGGGATTGGCTTCTACAAATTTCTTGACGCGCCGCTGAACGTCGGCGAAATATCCCGGAGAATTCTCGCCCCACTGAGAGTAGCGTGAGTCGAGCGGCGAGAGGGTTTGGGCAATTGACGAAGCCTCGGCCGGATCGGCCTTCAGTGCGCTGACAACGTCGACCCAGTCGAGTGCTGCCAGCTGGTAGAAATGCACAAGGTGGTCGCGTGAATGCAGGGTGCCGAGCATGATATTGCGAACCATCTCCGCATTGGAGGGCACTTCTATGCCTATGGCATTCTCTATGGACCGGACGGAGGCAAGGCCATGCATCGAGGTGCATACGCCGCACACTCTCATCACATATGCCCATACGTCACGCGGGTCACGGTCCTTGACTATGATCTCGATACCGCGCACCATGGTGCCCGTGGAGAATGCGTCAGTGATCACGCCCCCGTCAACGAGGGCTTCCATGCGCAGATGACCCTCGATACGGGTTACGGGGTCGACAACTACTTTAGTTTCCATCTACTTCGTCTTTTTTGACCGGGAGGTCTTCGTTCATGATCAGTTTTCGTTTCTGTATATTAGTCACGACGGCATGTATGGAGATGCCCGCGAGAGTGGCGACAGCCGCAGCTGCGCCGACTTTGTCGGCGGTTGCCTCGATGCCTATGCCGGGTACGTCAGCCAGGTGGCTGTAGAACGGCTCCTGGTCGAAATATCCCGGCTCGGCGCATCCTATGCACGGGTGTCCGCTCTGTATCGGGTAGCTGATGCAGTCGTTCCAGCGCATCACCCCGCATGAATTGAAGGTGTTCGGGCCTTTGCATCCCATATAATACAGGCAATAACCTTTCTTGGCGTTCTCGTCGTCGAAACTCTGCACAAACAGTCCGGCGTCGTAGAAGGCGCGACGGTAACAGGTGTCGTGAATGCGTTTGCCGTAGAACATCTTGGGCCTTCCCATATTGTCGAGTTCTGGAAGACGCCCGAAGGTTGTGTAATAGACAATCACGCCCGCCATCACGTCGGCTATAGGCGGACAGCCCTGCACGTTCACCACCGGCTTGCCGCTTATTAGTTTGTGTACAGGCCGGGCTTTGGTGGGATTGGGATGTGCGGCCTGGATGCATCCCGACGACGCGCAGTTGCCCCATGCGATAATGGCAGCGGCCCCCTCGGCCTCGTGGTTGAATATTTCGAGGGCCGATCGGCCGGCGCATGTGCAGTAGCCGTAGCAGCCCACGGGTATCGCACCTTCGACACAGAGTATATACTTGCCCCAATGTTCCTTCACAACGGCATCCTTCATCTCTTCGGCCACGAATCCGCTGGCCGCCATGAGGGTGTCGTCGTAATCGACCGATATGAGTTCGAGTAAAATTTTGCCGACAAGAGGGTGCGACGCCCTGATGAATGACTCACTGCAGCAGGTGCATTCCTGAAAATGCTCCCATATCACGTGGACGCGCGGTTTAGTCTCAAGGGCCTCGACAATCTGGGCCACACCGGTCTGCCGCAGTCCCATCATGGCACCCACGATGCCGCAGAATTTGAGAAATTGCCGGCGTGTATAGCCCTTCTCCTTGAGTTCCTGATAAAAAGTCTTCTCTTTCATATCCCTAATCTTGTCGTTAGCAAATTCTTGGAAGTTGTTCGCCCGTAATCATCTCGAGACGGCGGCGGTTGCCCAGCGGAAGCTGCACCCACACGTTGGCTTCATTCCCGGTGCTGTGCGGCTCCACGCGCCCTATTATTGCGGCACGTCCGCAATGTTCGCTGCGGCGCATTGCCGCAAGGGCTTCGGCGGCATATTCTTCCGCCACCACGGCCACCATCACGCCCTCGTTGGCTACGAGCAGCGGGTCGAGTCCAAGAAGGTCGCAGGCACGGCTCACGGCCCGGTCGATCGGCACCGCCTGTTCGTCGATAGTTATATCGACACCCGAGGCCGAAGCCAGTTCGTTGAGTGTGCTGGCCACGCCGCCGCGTGTGGCATCGCGAAGCACGCGCAGTCCCTTGACACCGCACACATCATGGAGCGCGGCAGCCATGTCGCATAAGGAGGCTGTGTCACTTACAATCGGGGAGTCGAAACTGAGGCCTTCGCGGCACGACATTATGGCCATGCCATGTGCGCCTACCGGCCCTGATATGAGCACTGAGTCGCCCGGGCGGAGGTTGCTCGGGTCGAGATCGACTTCCGGGGGTACGATGCCGAGTCCTGTGGTGTTGATATAGACACCGTCACACTTGCCGCGTTCCACAACTTTAGTGTCGCCGGTGACAATTTCGACCTCGGCCTTGCGTGCCGCCTCGGCCATCGAGGCCACTATCTTGCGCAGGTCGGCCATGGGCATTCCCTCCTCTATCACAAAAGCCACTGACAGCCAGCGCGGCCGCGAACCGCAGCACAGCAGGTCGTTTACCGTCCCGTTGACAGCGAGGTCGCCGATATTGCCGCCGGGGAAAAAAATGGGGCTGACAACAAACGTGTCGGTGGACATGGCGGTGCGCTCTCCCTCGCTGTAGGGGGGCATCACCGCTCCGTCGTGGGCGCGGTTAAGAATAGAATTGCTGAATGCCGGGGCGAAAACCGACTCGATGAGGCGTGCCGTCATAAGGCCGCCCCCGCCATGAGCGAGTTCGACCCGGTCGGTCATGCGGTCGTGTGTCGGGCAGGCTATATTCATTTTGACAGAGTTGGAAAGTTGTTGAAAACGTTAGTGGTTGTAGCGGTAATGAGCGGCACAGACTCCCTCCGACGACACCATCGGCGCTCCGACGGGATTTTCGGGTGTGCATCCGCACCCGAAACAGGGGCAGTCGGCCGGTAGGGCCAGTCCTTTCATTATGCGTGCGGCGATGCACGGGCTTTCCCGTATGCCCGTCGCAGGATTGATATTGAAACGTTTCAGCGCGTCGTATTGTTCGTAAGGATACCGCAGTCGTCGCCCGCTTGCCGGAATTATTCCTATTCCGCGCCAGAGCGTGTCGGCCTGCTCGGTGGTTTCCTCCACATCCGCCATGGCCTTAGGGTTGCCTTCGTCGTTGACAGCACGCCCGTAGGCGTTGACCGCGCGGGCTTCGCCGCGTTCAAGCATCTCTACGGCACGAAGTATTCCGTATAACATGTCGACCGGTTCAAATCCGGTGACGGCTATCGGTATTTGCAGCTCCTCAGCAAGCTCGCGGTAAGGCTTCATGCCGGTTATCGAGCATACATGCCCGGCCGCAAGAAGCGCGTCGACACGGCTTTCGGGGTCGTTGACGATTGCCCTGACAGCAGCAGGCACTGTGTAGAGCGACGTTATGAGCGACAGATTGTCAATGCCGGCGGCACATGCCTTTTTCACCATGAGCGCGTATAGGGGAGCGGTGGTCTCGAACCCTATGGCCAGAAAAACTACCTGTTTTGACGGTTCGCGCTTTGCTATTTCAAGAGCTTCGAGGGGTGAGTAGAGCAGCCGGACATCGGCTCCGGATGCCTTTGCACGCAGTAGCGACCCTTCGTTGCCGGGCACACGCATCATGTCGCCGAACGAGCACATGACCACCCCCGGGCGCAGCGACAGGCTGACAGCGGCATCTATTATCGACTCCGGAGTCACGCACACCGGACATCCCGGACCGTGGATCATACGTATTCCGCATGGCAGCAGCTCCTCAAGGCGGTAGCGCGACAGCGTGAAGGTTTGTCCGCCGCACACTTCCATTATGCGCCAGGGGCGTGTGGCTGTCTCGCGGGTAGAGGCAAGCAGCCTGCGCATGGTATCGGGGTCGCGGTAAAGCGATGTGTCGGTCAGAATACGTTCGTTGTCAATCGTGGTTGTCATATGTCTGTTCGCGGTGGCTGGTGATAGATTCGAGGTCGTCGAGAGCTGCGCGTGCAGTATCTGCATCCATCAGCGTGATTGCCACTCCGGCATGAGCCACCACATAGTCGCCCGGCCGGGCATTATCCACGGTGTCGACACATATGCGGCGACGCACTCCGCAAAAGTCGACTTCGGCCATAGTGAAGAGGTTGTCGGGATCGCTGTCGATGGCCACGATGCGCCCGGGTACGGCTAAACACATGTCTAATCAGTCTTTAGGCCGCAGCAGTTCTATAAGACGGCGTACACCCTGGGTGGCCGGCAACGGAATGACGGTCACGTTATCCGGTACCGCACTTGGCTTGGGATCGATATAGTAGACAGGTACTCCGCGTCTTACGTAGTGCAGCAGGGCGGCTGCGGGATAGACCTGCAGCGATGTGCCGATCACAACAAATATGTCGGCCGACTCGGTCAGTTCGATAGCCGGCTCGATATTCGGTACCGCCTCCTGGAAAAACACGATGTGCGGACGCACGGGGTCTCCGTATTTGTCGCGGGTGTCGACCGAGGTCTCCAGATTGTCGGGCGTGAGTGTGTACACTCGTTCGGGATGTGTCATGGATCGCACCTTCATCAGCTCGCCGTGCAGGTGCAGTATGTTGAGCGAGCCGGCACGCTCGTGCAGGTCATCCACGTTCTGTGTGATGACGTATGTGTCGTACCATTTTTCCAACTCTACCAGTCCCCGGTGGGCATCGTTCGGTTCCACTTCGAGCAGCTGGCGGCGGCGTTCGTTGTAAAACTTGTGAATCAGTGCCGGGTTGCGTGCAAATCCCTCGGCGCTCGCCACATCCATTACCGGATATTTTTCCCAAAGTCCGTCGGCATCCCTGAAAGTGGAAATGCCGCTTTCGGCGCTTATTCCGGCGCCGGTCGAAATCACAAGTCTTTTACGTTTCATGATAGTATGGTGTGTAATGTCTTTTGCAAATTTATGACAATTATTGATTATAACAAATATAAACGCCTTTTTTTTGAACTTTTCCGATTTTAACATTAATTGTGGGGGGCGTGCCTAAACCTTTGCATCGCGAACCGCGTCTAATGATTAACTTTGCATACAAACTAATTTAAATTATCAAGTCATGAAAAAAACACTACACCGGCTTTGCTCTCGTATCGGCCTTTCGACATTGGCTGTATTCATGACTGTAGTCATGGTGCTTCCACTCTCCGATCTTTCGGCCCAGAATCGTCCCGGCCGCGGCAGCGATCCGACACAGCGCGAAAGGCGTCATGACAACCGTCCCGGTAATCGTCCGGATAATTCCAATCGTGGTCAGCGGCCGGTCAATCGTCCCGGCCAGCGGCCTTCGCACAATAATAACAATAACGGTAATCACAATAATGGCGGTAACCGTCCGAACCATCGCCCCGACAACCGTCCCGGTAATCGTCCGGACAACCGTCCGAACCATCGTCCGGATCACCGTCCGAACCATCGCCCGGATCACCGTCCCGACAATAGGCCGGGCAATCGTCCCGGTCATGGCAATAACTGGGGGCATCCGACTCCCCCTCCTCCTGCACGACCATCCTATGGGCGACCCCATCGCCCCGGGCATTCTGCATGGCATCCCGCACCTCCGCCACATCGTCCTTACCGTCCGGTGATGCGTCCGTGGCGTCCGCCGGTTCCACCACCTGCATGGCGTCCGGTCCACAGAGGCCCGTCGTTCGCGACAGTGCTCGGTATAGCCCTCGGAACGGCACTCTACAACTCGGTCAACGATCTGATTGCTGCCGGCTATACGGTCGACGGATACCAGGACGGGGTAGTGTATCTCCGCGACCTTAACCAGTACAATTATTTCTGGCCCGATGCCACACTGCGTTACGACAACGGGTACCTTGTCGGCTCGGAATACATGTACACTACTCCCATGTATGATCTGAGTCGTTACACCGGAGTTTACAACTATATGTATTCGATGTACGGTGCCCCTGTTTCGGTTGCACCTCCCGGTTCGGGAACAATGACCGCCACATGGTTCGGTCCGGGCCAGTGCTACATCACCCTCGAATACCGCCCGATGACCTTCGGCGGCACTCTCCGCTACTGCACCACCCTCTCCCAAGGCCGCTACTAATCAATATTTCTGACGTTCTTGAGACTCTTCCCAAACAATAGTGGCAAGGTACTTGTTGCTTCGACAATGCAGATCAGCAACACCCTCTTCGATCAGTTCAGATGTATCTGATTGGTAATATATATCTGTAGCTTCCTGTAATGACAATCCATAAAGTTCGCGCAAGCTCTTTATGACATTGAAACTCTTGCTGGCTTGAAAAGCCAATCTACTTTCTTCGGTCATAGTTGTCTGCTTTCTATATGTTTCAAACAATCGTCAAGCATTTTCTGCGAGCGGATACAATACTGGATATTTGGTTGTTCATATTTGAGCAACCCTAATGTTTCATCCTCCGACAATTCTCCATCAAAATATCTGTCAAGCGTTTGAATAACCCTGTCGTTGGCAATACCTCCAATGATTAAGTCAAAATCAAAGATATCATTACCTGCACGGCAGTTGGCTACAAAATAAAGCCAATCCTTATCATATCCGGCGGATAAATCGTTGCGCGTATCTGACGGCCTGTTCGTGAATCGATGTAAGATAAAAACCTTTGCCGAAATCAAGATAGTTTCGGGAATGGATAATGTCAGGCTTAACAACTGACACATTTGATGAATGAAATAGTTTCATTGCGGCAACACCCCTTTCTCTCTCATATAGTCAGTAAGGTCTTCAACGAGATAGCGCGAACTAAAAGTGTGCAGTACGTCATAGGACGGCACAATATAGTCGTACAAAATACCCGACCGTTTAAGCCGTCGGTAAACTTCTCGCTGACTTAGCTTATGCGCCTGCGAAAGCTTGCTGATGCAATATGTTACAAATTCAAGAGTTGTGATATCCATTTTCTTTGGAATTATTCATTGAACCAGCATATTCTTCTAATTCTGGTATTTTTCCAAATACTTGTTCCACAATAGGAACAATGCTATTATAATAATTCTTATAAGAACTATGCTCTGCATCAGGTAATTGAATCTTGTATTCATCATCATCCACATAGGTAGAGTCTTCAAACAATTTGAGCAATTCTCTTGCGTATTTTTTAGTCTTGCATTCAATTTGGAATCTGAGTTTATGTTCCAAGTCGAAACCAATCCAGACCGTACAACAGGTCCGTTTTTGAAATATCCAAAAAGAATTCCCAAAGCAGTCTTTATATGTTTTATACATGGTTTCCTGATTTATATCATAAAATGAGAAACCATAATCCCTGCATAACGAATAAGCCATTTTGGCTCTTTCTGTGTCAAGGGCAATTTTGTCATACCACTTCCTCGGTATTGCAAAAATAATATGCCCACCATAGAAAGATACGCGGAAGCATGCCCTCTGTTGTTTTTCTCTTTCTGACATCCAATCATACATCCTTACGTCATACCTTAAACGATTGATTGACATTTCGAATAAGTTTTTCCAATACTCATCTGCATTTTCCCATGCTAATGGCTCGGGAGCTGTGTCAATCTTCTCTTTCAGTGCTGCTATAATCTCTGTATGAGAGCCGTTATACATAACATCTGTAAGCATTGTCCGCACCTTCTCATTTGAAGCAAGGATATTTTTCAGGTATTTGTTTTTCTCTGAGCGTTCGGTGATGTAGAGCTCGTTGATCTCTCCCCACGTATTGAACATACTCACTATTGCACGGATAAGGACATGTTCTTTCCGGTAAATTTCACTTATCCCATTTCCGTCAAACATTTCTTTCGCCAGAATAGAATTGTTTAAATAATCCTCCTTGTCCATCCCTTGCTTGTAAAAGAATGTCACCATACCCTTAAAATAGGGATGTTTCTCTACGTCTGTCCATATCTCTTCCCATTCTTGCTCTTCGGATATTCTTTTGGCTTTTTCTATCTCCTCCAATAAAGCACGGTTCTCTCTTTCCGAGGAATTTTCCATGCGCCATTCACTCAATGCTGTGTAGAATGATTTATCCTCTCTCATCCTTTCTGCAACAAAATGAATAACGGATGAGAATTTCCGTATCAAAGAAGATACCGGGGTCAGACTGTCGATGTTTGTGTTTTCAATGACATTCCATACTACCCTCATCCATTGGTTAAACGTAATGGGGGCGAAGTCACTCATTGCTTCAATATACTCAATTACTGCGCCTAATGCAACAAGTTCAGACTGACTTATTTTAGAAGAGCAACAAAAAAAATCATCCCCGCAGTCTTCCGACTTCCTTTCCCAAACAGGGATCATACTTTTATAAATGTGTCTTTCTTGAGATTTGCAGTCATAGCTATACAGGACATCCAGAACTTTACCAAGCGTAATGATATAATCAGGATGTTGATTTAATAGCACCTCAAAGTTCTTGAATCCAAAATACTCATTATTGCCAGAACGGTCTTCTGCGTCAGTAAAAAAGAACTTAATACTTTTATCAGAACGCATATCCCTGTCACTTACATCATCCTTACTTGATATGATATATTTGCACGCAAAGAAGCGGGTGAAAAACGCCATATAGGAGTTATCAAAGTCACCATCCTCTTCCTTCCAGAAAATATCAATCCATTTTGCATCAAGTCTTACGGAAAAATCAAAATGATATGGCACTTTATCAGCAGTATCCCTATTGTACAATGAGACATATTCTTGGAACGGTTTATAGTCCTTGTTTGAAACAAAATTTGTTAGATCTGCTTTAAAGTTCTCGAATGCGCTCAGTTGCAGGCCACGAGCATTCATTTTTATATATAGTTCTTCTGATAGGTTGAAAACACCAAGAGATTTCACGTAAAATTGTATGTTCTGGAGATTAGCGAACAAATTGTTTATTCCCAGTCTGATATACCTGTCGTGTATAGAATCAAGCATGGTCAGCATGGCATCAATTGTACTATCCCTGTCGAACGATTTGAAATACCACTTTGCATTGCGTATAACCTCTCCAGGGGTCTTTCCTTTCCAATCGACTTTGTAAGATGATAATTCTTGGCAAAACACAGTGGAAGATGCTCTTGTCTCATAAAAGAACTTTGAAAGGCATGCTCTGACGAATATGCTTTCATCTTGCTCTGTTCCGAACTCCGCATTTATGATATACCAATAAAGCAAGAAGAGGGTCGTAAGTCGCTGCTGACCATCCAGCAGTTCCAGTTTATAGTTATCATTGTCTGGTTTTATGATGCCATAAATGAAATTGAGTTCTAGAATCTCCTTGTTGTCACTTGACAAGCATTCAAAAATCTCATCTAAGAATGAATTCCTTATATATGTGCAAGCCTCGTCTGTACGTCCTTGAGCATAAGGTCGCTGTATTTGCGGTATGACAATACTTGACACTTCGACTTGCGTATTTTTATCCAAATCAACTTTTTTACAGAACAGGTCTGTAAATGAATATCTGTAATCCATATCGCACTTAGTTATTTTCAGGTAAGTATTCTATTAAAGTTTCTGCAATGTATTTTTGGTATGCATCCATATCATCTTTTGTCCAAGCCGAAAGATTGGTTCTTCTGTCATCATAAAACTTGGAGAAAATATATTGAGTGGCAATTGGGACAAAGACACCCTGCCTGATTCTGTCAATGATTATCCTACGTTTAGTGCAAAACAAGCTATTGCCATAGGAACGGTTTGTCGTTGCATCCAATAAGGTAAGATTGCCTATGCTGTTTTTTGTCTCCTCATCAGCTTCTATCTCACCTGCATTTTTCTTCAGAAGACCAATTATACTATCATAATTTTTAGTCTCCATCATTTGTGATATATCGTCTTTCTCCTGTTCAGACAGAAAGTCTTGTCTATCCATCATGGCCGTCTCTATCCATTCTTTTTTCAGTTCATCCTTTTTGAGGGCATTTGTGTGGAATGAATCTATATGCTCAATGTCCCAGTCCTGGGTGTTTAACACATCAAACGGGAACTTGTAAACATCAGAGTCGGAATCTAATTTTGAGTTTTGAATATTAAGAAGATGGATATTCAAGGTAAGAAGAACCCTATATACATTTTTCCTATCCTTATACGTCGTAACGATATTGCCTTCCTCGTCTTTTTTTACGCCTCTCAGATAGAATCTGATCCTCTCTTTCAGATAGGATATAAAATCCTCTTGTGTCGAATCTCCCGCCATTGCATCATAATGCGCTATAAGCTTACTAATATCCTCACCGCATTGACTTAACAAACCGATATAATTATATGTTGCAGGAGTGCAGAACCAGTCATCCAACGTTCTGAAAATAGTCATGACCTCTTTCCAAGCATGCGAGACTGCCTCTTGAAGCTCATCACCTTGCTTGCCTTCAAATTTATCGTAGTAGTACCTAAAAATAGCACCTTCCCGATTGTCATTCAATATTTTATCAATATTCTTTAGATGTTCATCCCATTCATCCTCATTAATGTTCGCTAATTTATGCTTCTTGTAGATTAAGGAGAAAAGAAGGTCTATCCGATTCTGCATGTCGCTTCCCTTCTTTTGCAGGAAATACCAAAAGTTATTAGCATGTAATGTGTTCTCTATGAATTCCCACTCTATTGCCAAAGTCGACTGTTTGATAAACTTGGAACTCTGTTCGAAATTTTTATTAAGCATAAATAATCCTTTAACCAATTCCGCATCAGTCAACCGAATTTTTCCCGTATTAATTTTCTGGAATTCCTTTATGCTGCTTTTTGATTTTTCCTCTGCGATTTCGTACCATAAGACTTGGACAGAACCACTTTTCGTATCTCTCATCCCATTTAACAAGGAAAACAAATTATTTCTCACGGAATCCAGACTTCCCCCAAGTTTATATCTTTGATTTATTTGTTTGCCTTCCGTCTTAATCCAGTCATCAATATATCTAAACGCATTTGACATGTGGAAAAAATCAATGT
>CAZAZA010000050.1:0-20216 GCA_964489495.1 uncultured Bacteroides sp. | reverse complement strand
AGTCGGTGCTTGTCTTTGCTGTGTAGAGAATACTGTTAAAGGAAACGTGTGTGTATGCACTGAAGGCCCTGTTTTTAATATCGATCAACTGACATGGCAAATCTAAGCACTACAATTGGTGGCCTTACTATGGCCAATCCCGTAATGACAGCTTCCGGAACTTTTGGTTACGGAGAGGAATTTTCTGACTTTTTCGATATCAGCCAGCTTGGAGCTTACATCATAAAGGGTACGACTCTTGAGCCAAGGCAAGGCAATCCTTATCCCCGGATGGCCGAAACTCCATCCGGTATGCTGAATGCCGTTGGCCTTCAGAACAAGGGTGTGGAATTCTTCATATCTGAAATTTATCCCCGCATAAAGAATCTTGGAAGTAATCTTGTTGTCAATGTCTCAGGCGCGTCCATCGATGATTATGCCGAAGTTTGTAATCGCTTACAGCCGCTTGAATCAGTAAAAGCCATCGAGGTCAATATATCTTGCCCTAACGTGAAACAAGGTGGTATGGCCTTTGGTGTCACCGCCGAAGGTGCTGCTGCAGTGACTAAGGCAGTAAGAAAAGCGTTCGATCGCACTTTAATTATAAAGCTCTCCCCTAATGTTACAGACATAACAGAAACGGCAAGGGCAGCCGAGTCTGAGGGTGCGGATGCCGTATCTTTAATTAACACACTGCTTGGCATGGCTATTAATGTAGAGAAAATGAAACCATGCCTTTCTACAATAACTGGCGGCCTTTCAGGCCCTGCAGTACGACCTGTTGCCGTAAGGATGGTTTGGCAAGTAGCAAAAGCTGTTTCTATCCCGGTTATTGGGCTTGGAGGCATTATGAATGGGCGAGATGCTTTGGAATTTATACTTGCCGGAGCGACAGCTGTTGAGTTTGGGACCGCGAACTTTATTGATCCTTGCGCTTCTGTTAAAGCTATAAGTTATATAGACGAGTTCTGTGATAGGCATGGCGTAAAAAATGTGTCTGAACTTATAGGAGCTATAAATCGCTGATAAATTTAATAAACGATTAAAACGAATCCCGGATTGTGATTTTCAACAATCCGGGATTCGTTTTGATTATTAAGTCGTTCTTGTTTTATTTAGCAAGACCGCATGCCGAACATTTGTTCTGGATTTCCGTGAAGAAATCGTTTCCTTTGTCATCCACAAGAATGAAGGCGGGGAAATCCTCAACTTCTATTTTCCATATTGCCTCCATGCCCAATTCGGGATATTCGAGGCATTCTACTTTCTTTATGCTGTTTTGTGCCAAAACGGCTGCAGGTCCACCAATAGATCCCAGATAGAAACCACCGTGTTTGTGGCATGCATCTGTGACTTGCTTGCTGCGGTTGCCTTTAGCAATCATCACCATTGAACCTCCGGCTGCTTGGAATTGGTCGACATATGAGTCCATACGGCCTGCAGTTGTAGGTCCAAACGAACCTGAAGCCATGCCCTTAGGAGTCTTGGCCGGACCAGCATAATAAATAGGATGATCTTTTAGATATTGAGGCATGGGTTCACCCTTATCAAGACGCTCTTTGATTTTTGCATGGGCAATATCGCGTCCCACTATTATAGTGCCATTAAGCGAAAGACGGGTCGAAACAGGATACTTAGTCAACTCTGCAAGAATCTCAGGCATTGGACGGTTAAGGTCGATTTTCACAACATTCCCCTCCCCTTGTTTGCGGAGATTCTCTGGTATCAGTTCACCTGGATTGGCATCAAGTTTTTCAATCCATAGGCCCTCTTTGTTTATCTTGGCTTTCACATTGCGGTCAGCAGAACAGCTCACTCCTAATCCCACCGGGCAAGAAGCTCCGTGACGAGGCAGACGGATAACACGTACATCGTGAGCGAAGTATTTTCCACCGAATTGGGCACCAATTCCAAGCTTGTGGACTTCGTCAAGTAATTGTTTCTCCAATTCAATATCACGGAAGGCATGACCAAGTTCATTGCCATGAGTAGGCAAATTATCATAATATTTGGTCGAAGCTTTCTTCACAGTAGCAAGGTTCATCTCCGCTGAAGTTCCACCGATTACGAATGCGATGTGGTACGGAGGACAAGCAGCAGTACCCAACGATTTCATCTTTTCAACCAAGAATGGCAACAACGTCTTGGGGTTGAGCAAAGCCTTGGTTTCCTGATAAAGATAAGTTTTGTTTGCCGAGCCACCGCCCTTCGCAACAAACAAGAAATGATATTCATCACCGTCACATGCATGAATATCAATCTGTGCAGGCAGGTTACATCCTGTATTTACCTCATCATACATGGTGAGAGGTGCATTCTGAGAATAACGCAGGTTGTCCGTCGTATATGTATTGTACACTCCTTCCGAAAGACGCTCTTCGTCTCCTCCACCGGTCCAGACGTGCTGTCCTTTTTCTCCATGTATGATGGCTGTACCGGTATCCTGACAGAACGGCAATTGACCCTTTGCTGCTACTTCCGCATTGCGAAGCATGGTTAAAGCTACGAATTTATCGTTTTCGCTGGCATCGGGGTCATGAAGAATCTTAGCCACCATCTTGTTATGTTCACGACGGAGCATAAAAGCGTTGTCATGAGTCGCTTGCCTTGCAAGTACTGTCAAAGCTTCAGGATCAACTACGAGCATCTCATGGCCGTTCCAATTCTCGACTTTGACATAATCGGATGTAAGAAGATAATATTCCGTCGTGTCAGCAGACAAAGGGAACATTTCTTGATATTTGAATGGTTTTGTTGCCATAATAGTATGGTTTTCTTTGAATTTTAGCTGTTACAAAATTAGCAAATGACTCTTTATTCTCCAAATTCTCAGAACAAAAATCTCAATCATACGTTCTTATCAATATAAAAACCTCTTTTCACTATCGATATGAAAAAAATCATTTTAGGTGCAGTCATACTTGCCGGTGTCGGCATGGTGGCGTGTGATGGAAGTAAGCGTCTGGCTTCTAACTTAGTTGGATCATGGAACGGTGTGCCTGAACGGATAGCCGATAACGAGGTGGCAAGTGCCACATTTCTCCCTACATTTGATTTCTCACGTACCGGAAATACAAAAACCGGGACATTGAAGCTTAACGCTCTCGTCAATATCACCACTCCTATCTCTTCGACTGCTGTCATATCTACGCCTTTCAGCATGTCGGCCAGTGCTACAAGTTCGATAACAGGTCAATGGGAAGTTGTTTCAGATGACGACGTTGTAATACGATGGGACAACGAATCTCTAAAAGTTATTATCGACCCAGACGCTGTGGTCCTGACATCCAATAATCTTGACGGTACTGTAACATCAAGTATTGATTCTCTCAAACCTACAATCGTCAGCAATCTACAGGCTCAGGTCACACAAGCTGTCAAAGCAAAAATTCTTGGCATACACAAACTCGATGACGTTAAGATCAAGAATGGTATAATGGAATATGAGGTCAACGATGTAGATTATACAATGCAACAGCAGGGTCGGAATTAACCGATCCCTGCTGTTACAAAGCATTGGACTTTAATTACTGCTGGTCTGAAGGCATATGGTTGAAACCTTGTGCTTTCAGGCCTATTTCATTCCCGTCTCGTGTGACCATGGCACATCCGAGATCCTCTTTAGTGATGTGACCTATCACACTTACGCCCTTGATTTTAAGAATCCCTTCATGACATGAGAGAGGTACTGTGAAAAGCAATTCATAATCTTCGCCGCCATTGAGGGCTGCCGTGACAAGATTCATACCCAATTCTTCAGCCATAACTGCTGTTTGGTAATCGATTGGAATTCGTTCCTCGTAAATGCGGCATCCGGTATGGCTTTGTTTGCATATATGGAGTAGCTCCGATGACAACCCGTCGCTTATATCCATCATAGAGGTTGGCTTTATGCCTGCTTCTCCAAGTGCTTTGATTATATCCCGACGTGCTTCTGGCTTCAACTGTCTTTCTACAAGATATTCTTTGCCTGAAAAGTCAGGAACAAAGTCTTTGTTCCCACCCGATGCTACTTTTTCGCGTTCAAGCAACTGTAGTCCCATATATGCACTACCGAGATCACCGGAAACACAAATCAAGTCGGTATCTCGTGCTCCGTCTCTCATGATTGCTTCTCCCTTGGCGACATCACCTATACATGTCACTGATATGACAAGTCCGGAGTGAGAACCTGTAGTATCTCCTCCGACTAAGTCTACACCATAAATTTCGCAAGCAAGTCGCAATCCGCTGTACAATGCTTCCATATGCTCTACGGTAAACCTGCTTGAAACGCCCAATCCAACCGTAAGTTGTCTCGGTGTCCCTCCCATGGCGTATATATCGGAAAAATTTACAACAGCCGACTTATAGCCCAGATGCTTCAAAGGTACATACGTCAAGTCAAAATGCACATTTTCAAGAAGCATGTCGGTGGTCACAAGCACGTCTGTGTCAGGATAGCTTACTATCGCCGAATCATCACCCACGCCACGTACTGTGGACTTGTTGTGAAAGGCAATTCCTTCAGTTAGACGTTCAATCAACCCGAATTCACCCAGTTGAGAAATTTCGGTTTGCTTAGTCTGATTCATCGTCTCAATTGTTTAGGACTTTTGTACTAATTCTTTCATGATTTCCATCATAAATGGTTGTGCGGCGGCAGCAGCCTTCTGCACTTCTTCGTGTGAAGGAACTTCGGTTACATCTTTGCCACCGAGATCTGTAATAACAGATACTCCAAACACCCTCATGCCGGCATGATTTGCAACAATCACTTCCGGGACAGTTGACATACCGACGGCATCACCACCGATTATGCGGAAATATTCATATTCTGCCGGAGTCTCAAAAGTTGGTCCTGCTGTTCCTACATATACTCCATGCATTACACGTATTCCCTTTTCCGCAGCTATTTTGTCGGCAATTTTTATGAGTTCATGACTGTATGCTTCTGTCATAGCAGGAAACCTCGGGCCAAGTTCTTCAAAGTTTTTGCCTCGAAGTGGATTTTCCGGAAATAGATTGATATGGTCGGTTATTATCATTATATCCCCCACATGGAACTCCTTGTTCATTCCTCCGGCGGCATTTGAAACATACAGTGTGTCGACACCGAGCTCCCTCATCACTCTCACAGGAAACGTCACTTGTTTCATATCATATCCTTCGTAATAGTGGAAACGGCCCTGCATAGCTATCACAGGCTTAGTCCCAAGGACTCCGAAAATAAGATTGCCACTATGACCTTCTACTGTGGATATTGGGAAGTTTGGGATTTCCTTATAAGGTATAAATTTCTTGTTCTCAATATGGTCGACTAAAGCGCCGAGGCCGGTACCGAGTATTATTGCAGTAGTAGGTATTGACTCTACACGAGCTCGTATATAGTCAGCCGTCTGACGGATTTCTTCTAACATGTTCATGGTTGTTGTTTTTGATACGGTTCTAAAGATTCTTGTTTTTTATAAGCTGTAATATCGTAGATTCGAGAGAGCCGTTACGCCCTTCGTCAACTATGACAACCTTAACAGGTATGTAATATATCGATTCTTTTAACTCTTTAGGGAGATCGGCTATGGAAAGCAACCTCATCGCGTCTTTTTCTGTAGTCAGAATGATTTTACGTTTTCCCGGGGTCGAGTCTTTTTTTTGTAACACCGATTCAATATCCGATTGAGAAAAGAAGTGATGGTCAGGGTATCTTTTAATTTTAACTTTTGCCTTGAACGACTTCAGGTATTTAACAAAAGGACGTGGATTCTCAATTCCGGTTAACGATACGATAACGTCATCTGAAGTGAGTAAGTTCAAATCCGGGCATTTGGATGCCATCTCGGGAAACAATGCAACCGGTCTGCAATATTCGAAAGTTGAAAAAAACAGTTTTTGATAAGGGTAAAGGTTAAGGTGTTGTTTCACAAGCCTCATGTCCATTGGCCTTAAGTCAGAAGGGCATTTAGTCACAACAACAATGTCAGCACGATTAATCGCGCTCATAGGCTCACGCAACTTTCCGAATGGCAGCAGCTTATCCTCATAAACCGGTCTTGAAAAATCTGTAAGGACTATTGAGACTGACGGCTTGACATAACGATGCTGGAAAGCATCGTCAAGCACAACCATATTGATGCGATTATCGATTTCCAACAATCGATCAATACCCTCAACCCTGTTCTCACATACAGCGACCTTTATGTCTTTACCGAATTTCCTGAACATCTGCAGGGATTCGTCACCGAGGTCTTGCAGATTTGAATTCTCGTCGGCAAGAACAAATCCTTTCGAATGTCTTTTGTATCCTCGGCTGAGTACCGCTACCCTGTATTTTGTCTTTAGAGCATTGACAATGTATTCCGTGTGAGGAGTCTTACCCGTACCGCCGACAGCTATATTGCCTACTGTCACTACCGGCACATCAAATTCTTCGGAAGAGAGAATGCCGTGATTGAACATCCAGTTGCGCACTGAAACACCTGCACCAAACAACAACGATGCAGGGTACAACAAAAAGAACGATATGAATTTGTTCCTGGCCATTTCTTTCGAAGAGAGTTCTGCTGTTATTCAATTATTGTGAAATCCATTCTGCACTGTAGTGGGTCTATTGACTTTATCTGTTTGGCAGCTTTGTAGAATGGATAAAAATCACCTAATTCTGACTTTACAATACCTGTCGACATTATCGACATTGATTTTTTCAGTTCTCGCATGAAATCAAATTTCTCCTCGGGGAAAATACGTATCTGGCATTCTTCAACCTCAAGCAACGATTTCATATCTGCTATTGTATTGTCCAATCCTCCAAGCTGGTCAACCAGACCGATACTTAACGCGGTCTTACCATCCCAGACTCGTCCTTCTGCAATTGCCTTTATCGAATCTGTGGAGATATGACGTCCTTTTGCGCAACGGCTGACAAACAGTTCATAACCTCTGTTTACATATTCTTGCATTGCATTTCGCTGTCCGGGAGTCATCGCTTTGAAAAATGAAGGGAATGAACCTTCGGGGTTTGTTGATACTGTTTCAGTTGTTATACCGAGATGCTGGTCAAGCAGTTTTTCTCCGTCAGGGATAATTCCAAAGATACCGATTGAACCGGTAAGTGTTGTCGGCTCAGCATAAATTCTATCTGCTCCGCAAGATATATAGTAACCTCCCGATGCAGCATAATCGCTCATTGAGACATAAAACGGATTGCCGGTCTTTTTTTTGTATTCTTCAAGAGCATTCCATATCAGTTCTGATGCAAATGCACTTCCTCCGCCGGAATTAACTCGCAAAATAAGTCCATCTATATCATCGTTCTCGGAGAGACGGAAAATTTCAGGTACAAGTTGGTCAGAAACGATACCATCCTCGCCACTTTCAGTTATGTCACCTACAGCATAAAGTACAGCTATTGTTTTTTTACCTTGATTTATCTCCGGAGTTATATTACGTGCTGTGACATATTGGTCAAGACCAACTTTGCATGCTTTTTGTTTTCCCGTCATGTCAGCAAGCATTTTGTCGAATTCATGCTCATACATCGCTCCGTCTATAAGTCCGTGATTCTTATAGAAGTCAAGCGGACGAGAATAGCACATACTATCGGCTATGGTGTTAATTTGTTCAAATGTCAGCTCGCGTCCGCGTCCCATTTGACTTGCTAATGTATTCCATATAGATCCAAGATATACTTGTTGCTGTTCACGGTTTGCCTCGCTCATATGGCTCATTATAAAAGGTTCTACGGCACTTTTATAGGTACCGACTTTAACGACCTGAGCTTCGACTCCGATTTTATCAAGCAGACCTTTAAAAAACATAGTGGTCGAGGACAATCCGTGAATATCAATCATACCGACCGGGTTGACATATATCGAATCGGCTGCAGATGCAATAAGGTAGTCTGCCTGAGAATAATTCTCACCATATGCGTAAATCCATTTACCTGATGTCTTAAATTCTTCAAGTGAACGAATTATTTCCTGAGCCTGCGCCAATCCAACTGACACTCCCCCGCATTCGAGTACTATTCCTGAGACAGAATTGTCCTTAGCTGCGTGACGCACAGCAGCAACAAGGCTATTAAGTGCTATACTTCCGGCATCTTTATCAGAGAAAAATTTCGAAAATTTATCAGCAGGCGACTCTCGTTCTTCAACCACTCCTTCTAAATTTAACACAAGCACACTCGATTTTTCAACCGACACCGCATTATCAACTCCTTCGCCCATCGATGCGGCGATAGCGCCCAAAACTACTAATGAGCCTATAAAGGCTATAATTACAGAGGCCCAAATGCCGGCCAGTGTACCCATGAAACTTATGAAGAACTGTCTCATAAATGCTTTTTTCACTTCAGATGGCTCTTAAAGCCGACTGGGATATTAAACTATTTTACAAAATTAATATAATCAATTCAAATGGCAGCTATTTTATTCTGCTTTTTTTGTGATTATCTCCTTTTTATGAGCTTTTATAAATTCAACGGCATTTCTCACAAGACGCGGGATAGCAAGCACAAACATAATTATTGACAAAGCCAGAGTCATGACCACAAGAGCCTTATCTCCATGATTAATTATAAAGTGAATCAACGACCCCGGAGTGCCTTTTACTTCCTTATCGAAAGTTAGTGAGGAGGCGGTACGTTTACATTCTATTATGCCGTCCTTTATCAAAACTTCCGAAACTATGCCTCTTGAAAGTTCCTTAAGCAGTGTGGGTTCTGCGTTGTACATGGGATAAGCACCCAATGAAATGTCACGCCAATACTCTAAGTCCTCAGAATCACCCGCAACTAATGCAGTCACTGAACCATCATCTGAAACAACACTTTCAACAGTTTCGTTAATCAACGGTGTTAATGAAATATCAGCTCTATCGAGTTCAGGTATTATCAGCAGTAATTGAAGACCCTCTTCGGAAATGATGTCGGGTGCTATATCCAATCCGTCTTCTATAATAGAGAAATCTGTCCTTTGATTGTTTGTATCTGAAGCATCACTGACTCTCTCAACAAATATCCATGTCGAATCAGGTAATGTCTCAAGGGTAAAAGTCTCTCTTTTGCCGTTTTTTTCATATACAAACCTCGAAAGATCTGTATTCTGAAGATCCTCTTCAGTCAGAAGTCGCGAACCAATTGGGAAACTTCTGAAATCTACTAACGGCTGTATGTTATATCCTATCAGGCCGACTATGATTATATATATGGAACAGAAGACGAGCGGAATCCACTGAACATAGGGGTCATATAACGTTCCGGCTTTGCCGTTATATTTCAACAGGAATATGACCACACCCATTATAACGATATTTTTAGCAAACGTCGCGCCATTGGATATTACCCAAAAATCGCCAAAACAGCCACAGTCGTTCACCGGATTGCTAATGTAAATATACCAGCTCAGCGGTAGCATAAAAAGCATTATGGCAAAAGCCCACCATGCCGCAGTTTTTCTGAAAGCGCCCACCAGAAGCATACATCCTACCACAAATTCTACGCTAGAAATTCCGAGAGCACAGACAAATGACAGGGACCTCCACCAAGGCAACTCCCAGACAGCTATATATTCCTCAATTTTGTAGACAAATCCCCAAAGGTCTATGGCTTTGGATAGTCCGGACAAGATGAATGTTAATCCAAGCAATAAACGAGCAATCCAGACCCCAGTTTTCAATAATTGTTGCCTTGAGAGTGACATTTTTCTATAGCAAGCCTTATAACTGCAAATACTGCATAGTTAACCATATCTCGATAATTTGCGTCCACACCTTCCGAGACAAGCGTGTCACCACTCAAGTCCTCGATTTGTTTTGTTCGTGCTATCTTGGTTAAAATCAAGTCTGTATATGAGGATATACGCATCGACCTCCAAGCCTCACCATAATCGTGATTCTTGCGCTTCATCAGCTCTTTTGTTGCAAGAGCCTCATCATCGTAAATTGCAAGAGCCTCATCAGGAGATATATCAACACGATCAGTCGCTCCGAGTTTCGATTGTATTACTCCGATGATACCATAATTAATTATGCCAATATATTCAGAGAGTATACCCTCATCGACCAATGCGCATTGACTCGTCTCAAGAGTTCTTATCCTCATTGCTTTAATGAATATCTGGTCTGTTATGGAGCTGGGACGCATTATTCTCCAAGAAGCTCCGTAGTCATGAAGCTTTTTTGAGAAAAGATCCCGGCATATCTCAAGTGCCGAATCAAATTGCCGGTTAGTTTCTTCCATATTATCTAAGGGTTAATTATAGTGCAAAATTAATAATAATATCAAGATTCGCCAAACAGCTATTAAGGCTTAAAACAAAGGGGATCCCCCCTTTTATCGGAAGAATCCCCTCTTCAATTAAACTAAATACGTTTACTGGTTCTGCCAGTAATTTGCTTTTTCTTCGTCGCCAAGCATGTAGTAAATGCGATAAAGTATGCCGGGAATCGAGGACTGACTGTCGTCGAGCTGATACGATTTCTCAAAATATCCTGCAGCTTCTCGTTCAAGAGGATAAACTTGATCCTTACGCTGTTGCTCAGTTTCGATATTATTATCAACTGTGATGGCACGGTTATGAACTATACGTCCTATGTCATACCAGCCTTTAGCATAGTTGGGATCCTCTTCAACCGATTTTCTGAAGTGTTGTTCAGCCTCGTCCGCTTTATCATCGTTCTCGGCAATTGTGCCGAGAATGTCATACAACTGCGAACGAAGTTCTTTGGCATCTGCGGCTGTCTGAGCAAGAGCATCATTTGCAAGCTTATAAGCAGCCGCATAATCCTTCTTATTCAGCTGGTCATTTATAAGTGTCGCAATGAATGTGGTGTTTGATGCGCCATACTTCTCTATGCCTTTACGAGCAAATTCAGTTGCTGCCGCATCATCGCCTGCCTGTTGAGCGGCTGCAACGGCATATTCATAGTATTCGTCAGGTATATAGTTGTATTTTTCCATCTGACGAATCTTTGTAAGTGCTTCAGCAGGTTGATTTAATAGCAGTTTTGCAACTACCTGATTCCACATCATACGTCCCTGAATAGTGTCCGGTTCAGCCGTCGGTGCGTTCTCGCCTAAAACAGGGCTGTAGGGAAGCTGGAGATACATTTCAAACAGATCGTATGCCTTGTTGTAGTCCTGAGCCTCCCATGCATATGCAGCCCCATTGGGAAGTTGTGGGTATTGCTTCTGAATCTGTTTGATAATGTCTTTGGAATACTTTGTCTTCACCTTGCCTTTTTCGTTGACAACGGTGTCAAGTGGAAGAGCCGTAAGGTAATATGTAAAACCGTCATAAAGGGCGTTTGCAGCATCTTTTTTTTGGTCATTGCTGATGTTCTGACCTGTAGCAGCAAGAAGATTTACGTCTGTGAAGACATCAAATCCTGCTTTACCTGCAACAATCCATGTCTGAGCCAATTTGGCTGTTTCAGGATTTGTTAATGCCGGCTGAATATCCTTCAAGGCCTGAGCTGAATTTGGGTTGGAGCCCTTAAGATTGCGCTCGACCTCTTTGACGACATTCATCTGTGCCGTCATCGACATTGCCGCCATAAGCGACAAGCCAATTAACAGAGTCTTTTTCATACGAGTGGCTGTTGATTTTGGTTAGGTTATTAGTTATTTTTATTTTATTAATTGTAAAAGTGTATGACAACGAAGAGGTATGACTTACTCGTCAAAATTCAGCCTTCCGTTCTCATCGTCGGTTTCTTCCTCCTCTCTCGCACTTTCCGGAAGATCCGTATCGGCATCGTCACCATCATCCACAATATCTACATCTATTTCTTCCTCAAATATTGCTTCTGCCGAATCCTCCGCATTTTCCTGCGACTGCTTGTCTACCACACTGTGATCGACTTCTTCATCCGGATCCGACTCGACTGCGCAGATAGCTGCTATCTGATCGTTTCGCTTCTCAAGATTAATAAGTCTTACACCTTGTGTATAACGCCCCATGATTCTGAAATCGCCAACATTAACACGTATTGTGATTCCGCTCTTATTGATAATCATGAGATCATTAGAATCGTTTACACTTGCTATGCCGACTATCGGTCCGGTCTTGTCTGTGACATTCATCGCTTTGACTCCGAGGCCGCCACGATTAGTAACACGGTAGCCATCCACAGCCGAGCGTTTGCCATAACCGTTTTCAGAAATCACCATTACGGTATTTTCTGTCTCCGGCGACATGCAAATCATACCAACTACTTCGTCATCTACTCCTTCAAGACGCACTCCGCGTACTCCGGTTGACATTCGTCCCATCTCTCTTACTTTCGATTCATGGAACCTTATTGCCCGACCGCTTCGTTTAGCAAGTATTATCTCAGAATTACCGTCCGTCAACTCAACATTGATAAGCTGGTCCTCATCACGAATGATTATCGCGTTGACGCCTTTCGCTCTCGGGCGTGAATACGCCTCAAGCAATGTCTTCTTGATTACACCATTCTTTGTACAGAACACGAGGTTATGCGATTGAACGAACTCTTTGTCCTCAAGGCCTTTCACACTGATGAATGCGCTGACCGAATCATCCGATTCGATGTTGAGCAGGTTCTGTATTGCGCGTCCTTTTGCATTTTTCGCACCTTCCGGCAAGTCGTAGACTTTCATCCAGTAGCAACGACCCTTTCGTGTGAAGAACAGCATATAGCTGTGCATCGATGCTATATAAAGATGTTCTATAAAGTCTTCGCTTCTGGTATCTGAGCCTTTAGCACCGACACCGCCTCTTGCCTGAGTGCGGAACTCACTGAGCGGAGTACGTTTGATATAACCAAGATGAGAAATGGTAATCACCATATCGTCATCAGCGTAAAAATCTTCAGCGTTAAAATCTCCGGCATCACGTTTCACTTCCGTCTTACGAGCATCTCCATATTTGTCTCGGACTTCCTCAAGTTCAGCCCGAATCACATTACGGCACTCGTTTTCATCCGACAATATCAGCTTTAGCTCGGCTATTGTGCGCTCAAGTTCCTCATATTCATTGTTCAGCTTGTCTTGTTCCAAACCGGTCAGCTGACGGAGGCGCATCTCAACGATTGCCGCAGTCTGAGCTTCTGACAATCCGAAACGCGCTGTCAGTTCGGCCCTGGCGGCATCAGTAGAAGCTGAGGCCCGAATGATTTTAATGACTTCATCGATGTTCTGGCATGCGATAATAAGCCCCTCGAGTATATGTGCACGTTCCTGAGCCTTGGCAAGTCTGAAACGAGATCTGCGAATAACTACTTCATGGCGGTGATCTACAAAGGCCTTAAGAAGTTCCTTGAGATTCAATGTTTTTGGGCGACCATCAACCAATGCGACATTGTTGACACTGAATGACGACTGCAACTGAGTCATCTTAAACAGTTTGTTCAGTACGACATTGGAATTGGCATCACTCTTCAGGTGAACCACAATTCTCATGCCCTCATAGTCGCTCTCGTCGTTGACATTATTTATGCCATCGATCTTCTTTTCGTTAACCAGATTTTTGATGCTGTCTATCAGTTCACGACGATTGACCGCATAAGGAATTTCTGTAATTACGATATTGTCATGATTGTCGACTGTCTCTATCTCCGCACGTGCACGGATAACGATACGGCCTCGACCTGTTTCAAATGCTTCCTTGACACCAGCATAACCATATATAATGCCTCCGGTTGGGAAATCTGGCGCTATTATATGCGTCATCAGTTCCGGGATGGTTATATCCGGATTTTCAAGCAAGGCTATCGAAGCGTTTATGGCTTCAGTCATGTTGTGCGGTGGCATATTGGTTGCCATACCGACAGCAATACCGGCTGCGCCGTTTACAAGCAAGTTGGGGAAACGTGTCGGAAGAACTACCGGTTCCTGACGTGAATTGTCGTAGTTGGGCTGAAAATCGACTGTATCCTCGTCAATATCGCTAAGCATTTCCTCACCTATACGCTGCAGGCGCACCTCGGTATAACGCATAGCTGCGGGAGCGTCGCCGTCTATAGATCCGAAATTCCCGTGCCCATCCACAAGTGTATATCTAAGAGCCCAGTCCTGTGCAAGACGTGCAACCGTACCGTAAATCGATGAGTCGCCGTGGGGATGGTATTTACCCATCACCTCTCCAACGCAGTTAGCTGATTTTTTATAAGGATGTTTCGAAGTGTTGCCCATTTCGTTCATGCCAAACAGCACACGGCGATGCACGGGCTTCATTCCGTCACGGACATCCGGCAATGCACGTGACACAATCACCGACATCGAATAATCGATGTAAGCCGATCGCATCTCCTTGCCGATGTCTATTTTGACAATGCGGTCGCCGCTTCCTTCTACGGCAGTCGTTTCGTCTTCTTGCATTTCCTTCTCTAATTATTTTTAGTCTAAATCTTTACTCTCAGAGTTGATTGCCTGCCGGTTTTCTGGCAGGCAAAAAATCATACAAAGATACAAAATTTCGTTCAAACGATAAGAATTTTATCGACCTATTTGTGAAATTTTATTATTTCAGACAGCCCCGCCCCTCCCGACATTACAATAGCCCCTCTCGAAGTGTTTTTGGCACAGTTATTGCATTATGTTTTGTGCATAATACTTTTTTTCGTAACTTTGGTCTTTAAAGACGGATTATCTATTGCCGCTGCTTTACAGACTACCACTTTTAATGATGAACACTAATTTTTCAAACGAACTGAAAAAGGCTCTTGCCGAAAGCCATCAGGAAGCAATCAGGCACAATACTCCGGTGATTAAGCCGGAACATCTGTTGCTCTCACTCCTGTTTGAACCATCCGGAAAGTGCCTTCAATTGATAGACAGAGCCTCGAATAAAATGTCGGGGACTGACTTGCGTGCCGCTCTCGACCGCTTAATTTTCGAGAACGGTCTTAATGACCGCACTGTCAACAAAAACATAGATCCTTCACAGATTACAATAAGCGACCTCGCCAACAGGCTAATCAAGTTGAGTGTGCTTGAAGCGCGCCTGTTAAAAGCGGAGGTCATAGACACTGTACACCTTTTGTTGGCGATATTCCACGATGCCGACACTCAGCAGAGCGGGTTTATGGAAAAGTTCCGCCAGTCAGGCATAACTTATGATACTCTTTTTAGGCTTCTCGCTCCTGTGAACGACAAATCTTTGGAAGATGAAAATATGCAGCACGATATGGAATACGATGATGAGGATTCGGAAATCGACATGCCTTCCGCTTCAGACTCAGATGCCACTTCATCTCGATCCTATGCTCCACGCAATCAACAATCCTCATCATCTTCTACGGGGAACACGCCGATGCTTGATAAATATGGCAACGACATGACGCGCGCAGCTGAAGAGAACAGGCTCGATCCAGTTGTTGGGCGCGACATTGAAATAGAACGTGTCGCTCAGATTCTCAGCCGTCGAAAGAAAAACAACCCGGTTCTTATCGGAGAACCAGGCGTAGGAAAATCGGCAATTGTCGAAGGCCTTGCCCTCCGTATTGTACAACGCAAAGTTTCGAGAGTGCTTTTTGGGAAACGAGTGGTTTCCCTTGACATGGCCTCACTTGTGGCAGGCACAAAATATCGTGGGCAATTCGAAGAGCGAATAAAGGCTATTCTAAATGAACTTGCAAAAAACAAGGATGTCATTCTCTTCATCGACGAGCTTCACACAATAGTTGGAGCAGGAAATGCCGCTGGCAGCATGGATGCGGCTAACTTGCTCAAACCGGCTCTCGCACGTGGCGAAATACAGTGTATAGGAGCAACTACACTTGACGAATACCGGGTGAATATTGAGAAAGACGGCGCTTTGGAACGCAGATTCCAAAAAGTAATGGTTGAGCCTACTTCGCCAGAAGAAACTCGTCAAATCCTTGAGAACATCAAGGATAAATATGAGTCGCACCACAATGTCGTATATACACCGGCCGCACTTGACGCATGTGTAAAGTTGACTGGACGATATATTTCTGACCGTAATTTCCCCGACAAGGCGATTGACGCTCTTGACGAGGCTGGTTCAAGGGTGCATCTGACAAACATAATCGTTCCTAAAGAAATCGAATCTATCGAAACATCCATCGAGGAAGCTGCTGCCAATAAAATGAAAGCCGTGACCGCTCAGAATTTCGAACGTGCGGCTGCCTATCGTGATGAAGAACAGAAACTGCGCCACGAACTTGAGGAAGCAAAACAACGTTGGGAACAAAAGTTGAATGATGAACGAGAAGTAGTTGACGACGTAAATGTGGCCGAAGTCGTTGCCATGATGACCGGAGTACCGGTACAACGAATTGCGCAAGCCGAAGGGCTGCGTTTGAAATCCATAGCTTCCGAAATCAAGAATCTGATTATAGGTCAGGACAACGCAATTGATAAAATAGTCAAGGCGATTCAGCGCAACAGGGTCGGACTTAAAGATCCCAATAAGCCCATAGGCTCATTTATGTTCCTCGGCCCCACCGGTGTAGGCAAGACGCATTTGGCAAAAAAACTTGCCGAATACCTGTTTGACTCTGCCGACACGCTGATCAGAATAGACATGAGCGAATATATGGAGAAGTTCACTGTGTCGAGACTTGTCGGAGCGCCTCCTGGCTATGTCGGATATGAAGAGGGTGGTCAGCTCACCGAACAGGTTCGTCGTCATCCATACTCTGTCATACTTCTTGATGAGATTGAAAAAGCGCACCCCGATGTTTTCAATTTGCTTCTTCAAGTTATGGACGAGGGCCGATTGACCGACAGCCTTGGACGTCGTGTTGACTTTAAGAACACCATAATAATAATGACCTCCAATATCGGCACCCGTCAGCTCAAAGATTTCGGCTCCGGTATAGGTTTCGCAACTCAGGAAGTCAGCAAGGAATTTGCACATGGTGTTCTTCAGAAAGCCCTAAATAAAGCTTTCTCGCCTGAATTCCTGAACCGAATTGATGACATAATCATGTTCGACCCGCTTGACCGCGATGCTATATTCAAGATAATTGATATAGAATTGAAAGGTTTCTATCAGAGACTTCGTGATCTTGGATATGAACTTGAAATTGCTGACGAGGCTAAAAACTTCATAGCTGACAAAGGCTACGATTCTCAATATGGCGCACGTCCGCTGAAACGTGCCATACAGAAGTATCTTGAAGACGAACTTGCCGAACTCATTCTCAGTTCCGATCTCAATCCCGGCGACAAGATATTGATCAGTTATGACAAAGACACAGACAAGATTACCAAACACATCAACTCGTAAAACTCCGAAACATTTCCGGAGTGACAACTTTGCAGACTTTCAAATGTTATAATATGAAAAAATGTCACATCTCTGGTGTGGCATTTTTTTTGTATAGTTGTTATAAGACTGTAGAATCATATTAAACATACAACATAAAACTATTAAATCATGAGCATTCAATCAGGGAAAATCGGAGTTACTACCGAAAATATTTTCCCGGTTATTAAAAAATTCCTTTATAGCGACCACGAGATTTTCCTGCGCGAGCTTGTATCAAATGCCGTGGATGCCTCACAAAAGCTTCGCACCCTTTCTTCATTTGGAGACTTTAAGGGCGAAGTAGGCACTCTTGACGTACGTGTGACAGTAGATAAGGAGGCGGGCACACTCACAGTCTCTGACCGAGGCATAGGTATGACTGCTGAAGATATTGACCGTTACATCAATCAGATTGCGTTCTCCGGCGCAGAGGAATTTCTCGCAAAATACAAAGATACCGCCGCTTCAATTATCGGCCATTTTGGTCTGGGCTTCTACTCGGCTTTTATGGTCGCTAAAAAAGTTGAGATTCATTCTCTATCTTATAAGGAAGGAGCCGAAGGTGTTCGTTGGTCATGCGATGGCTCTCCCGAATATACCCTTGAACCGGCACCCAAATCCGACCGTGGCACCGATATTACTCTTTGGATTGACGATGACAGCAAAGAATTTCTTGAACAGTCGCGAATTGACTCTTTGTTGAAAAAATATTGTCGCTTCCTCCCGATTCCTGTGATATCAGGAAAAGAAAAAGAATGGAAGGACGGCAAATATGTTGATACGGATCGTGATAACGTTATTAATAACACCGAGCCTCTTTGGGCAAAAAAACCGGCCGACCTTACCGACGACGACTATCGTAAGTTCTATCACGATCTTTATCCCGGACAGGAAGATCCTCTTTTCTGGATCCATCTGAATGTCGATTATCCATTTACACTGACCGGTATACTGTTTTTCCCGAAGATTAAAAACAACTTCGAGATAACTAAGAACCGTATCCAGCTTTACTGCAACCAGGTCTTTGTCACTGACTCTGTAGAAGGTGTGGTTCCTGAATTTATGATGCTTTTGCAAGGCGTAATTGATTCCCCCGACATTCCTTTGAATGTTTCGAGAAGTTACCTGCAAAGTGACTCTGCTGTCAAGAAAATATCAGGGTACATCACAAAGAAAGTATCCGCCCGCCTCGAGGAAATTTTCAAAAACGACAGAGCCGATTTCGAAAAAAAATGGGATGATATAAAGATTTTCATTGAATATGGCATGCTCACCGATGACAAATTCCGTGAAGCGGCCATGAAATTCGCTTTGGTTAAAGACACCGATAACAAATATTTCACATTAGAGGAATATCGGACTCTCATCGAAGCTGATCAGACCGACAAGGAAGGCAATGTGGTATACCTGTACACAACTGACCCCGTTGCTCAATATGCTTATATTCAGGAAGCCAAGAACCGGGGGTACAGTGTCCTCGTAATGGATGGACAGCTTGACAGCCATTTCATAGCAATGCTTGAAAACCAAATCGAAAAATCAAGATGGGTACGTGTCGACTCTGATATCATCGACAATTTGATCTCAAAAGATGACAAAAAGTCAGTCGATCTTACTCCGGTTCAGCGTGAGATGCTGACTGAAATGTTCCATCATCTCATACCAAAGGTTGAGAAAGCGGAATTCCTTGTGTCTTTCGAGGCACTTGCATCGGATGCAAATCCCGTGATGATTACCCAAAACGAGTATATGCGCCGAATGAAGGAGATGGCTGCTATGCAGCCTGGTATGGCCTTTTATGGCGAATTACCCGACAGTTACAATCTCGTAGTAAACACAGAGTCGCCTGTTGTCAAGAGTATAATTCAGGATGCCGATTCATCAATCTCTGACAAAGTCGAGCCATTGCTGTCGAAAATCGACGAAGAAAACGCTGCTATCAAATCGATTAACGATAGCCAGTCAGACCACAGCAAGCTGACTGACGAACAACGCGATGCTATAAAGAAGCATGAAGAAATTGCTTCCGGCAAACGTGAGGAAATGAAGAAAGTGATCGATGCTTACGCTGACACCACAAAACTCGTTGCTCAGTCGATTGATTTGGCACTCCTTGCGAATGGCTTGTTGAAAGGTGCCGATCTTCACGAGTTTATTCGACGTTCCGTATCAATGCTCTAATCCTTGATATTTAAAACAACGGTGCCGGCTTTTAAAAAGGTCGGCATCGTTGTTTTAAATAATAAAAATGGCAAGAAGAATGTTTTTCAGTCGATTCCGTGGTTAAGAATGTGTCAGTTGTAATTGTGCGGTTGTGCAGTATGCTGCTGTTAACTATAAAATCATGGACCTATAGCCGTAAGATCCTGAGTCCAATAAAAAAAGATTTGGCATCCGCCCTGAAATCTCATTCTCTTGCCATAAGTCATAATTAAACTTCGGGAATTTCTGTTGTCCAATTCAGAGTTTGAATAGCTGTATCTGTTTCACGCAGTTTTTTTGACAATGAGTCACATCTCTTGCGAAGTTGAGCCACATCAACCGAAGGAAGAATGCGTATATCTGTCGACATCCGCCTTGGAGTAATCGCGCTTGCTTCGTTCAAAAAATCACGCATCATTCCGGATTCAGTGCGCAATGAATCACGTCGTGCCATAAGAGCAGTCAACGATACACCGTCTTGATCAAATGTTGATGCATTAGTCAGATTTATAGTTGTGGTCAATTTCTCAAGAGATCGGCATAACGATTCCATTTCCGATAACAAATCTTCCGGTTTTTCAGCCGGCAGACTCCCCTCCTGAACGGTTGCATTATTTGATAACCGTACCGGCATTTGAGAGATACGCTTCATTATGTCAGCGCGTAATTGTAAAGCTTCTGCAAGTTTCATCGTTTCTGAATTGAATTAATGACTATATAACGTAAGAAGTCCTTTGGTTGTTTGATTGCAAAAACCGGTTGAAAGTTTTTTTTGTTGTTCGTGGAAATTTATATAATTTTGCATCATTGTAAATA
>CAZAZA010000049.1:4596-20466 GCA_964489495.1 uncultured Bacteroides sp. | reverse complement strand
GGGATATGGCCATTCAGGAGTCTGATGCTGAACGGGCATTTCAAGGCCATTGTTCATAAGATATTTCCCCGAGAAACAGCATTGCCGTTTTCAGGATCGATATATTAGAGAAGCTGGGTGAAAGCAAACGGTATATATCGCCTTTTTGGACAATATCGCTTATTCCCTTATTATAGCAAAACATGGAAAATAAGTGTCAGAACCGCATCCCCACAGTGAAGTGCAGGAGTTCGGATGTATTGGCAAACGTATATCGGTCGCCGAAGTAAAAATGGGCTATGACGTTGCCGTTCAGGGCAGCATAAAGAGCCTTGTGATTATATACAGCCGAAAACATCATTCTGAAATTCGCTGAAACCATATCTTTACGCGAATCGGTTGCATCTTCATATGAATGTCTGTAACCGATTGAAGGAAGAACCGAAAGATTCAAAAGCCATATACGGGGTTTAAGGGCCCAACTGTATCCATAACCACCCATGAGGGCTATCTCACGGTAATCGAACACAAACTTACGCTGCTCAATGGGAATATATTCAAGCATCTCTTGTGGCAGTCCGTTGAAATCCATGTCGATGTTCTGGTTGTTATATGCCACTCCAAGAAGCCATGAACCCGCATTCTTAAGCTGGTATTTTGAGTAGCAATAAGCGGCGGCATGTGAATACTTACGGTGATTGAAGATATAAAAGCCATTAACGGAGAAACTTTTGGAATGTACGTCCTGAAAATCGAGATGATGCTTTCTTATTGGTTCATATTTCCCAAAATGGGTGATTTTTGCACCTCCGTCATTTGATGACCAGTACAGGTTGGCAGCAAACAAAGCGCATACGAAATTGAACGAAAACCGGCTGCGGCTCTCACGGGTGTGTTGAAACAATGTACGGGCATTTACCGTGTACCCCAGACTTACGGCCATGAAACTGATATTGGCACCAAGGTCGTCATATAATTGTGACTGGATGCGAACGTAACTGCGATCACGGAACAACAAGGCATAACTTTCCATCCACGTGTCATTTTGAGCGAAAAGTTTCCAGTTTTTACCCGTGCTTACAACATAATCGCTGTCATATGAATTGAATGTATGGTCACCCCAGTTATATAGTTTAAGGCAGAATCTTGCGAATCTCGGATAGCGTATGGCAGGATCATTGATGTGGAAGCCATTGTCGATAAGCTGCCCTATCCATGAAGTTTTTGACTCCGGGGCCAACGAATCAACTACGTTATCAGAATCTGATGCAGTTGTCACTTCCTCTGCTTTACAGAGAGGAATTACTGCGAAAAATAACAATATAAATATTATGAAACGTGTTATAATATTCATCGGTAGCCTGAACTACAAAAAGCGGTGCAAAGATAGTATATTTGAGAAAAACTAACAAATCGGGATGCCTGCGATATATCGCAGATACCCCGATTTTACCATTATTAAGGACAAAGAAACAATATCAGTACATTGGTTTGAATGGTTCTGAGCGGCGAAGATGACGATTTGCTTCGCCGACGAAATCCTTCGACAGTGATGTGTCGAGTTTCATGACTGACGCACCTTTACGCAGATCACATTTTGACAAATCGATATAATAAAAGCCGTTGTTCGTAACTATATCGAAATAATAACGAAGGTCGCGAAGGTTTGCAAACGACCGCCATTGTGTGGACGATACGTTGGGTTCGGTCTCGATAGTATATGTATATGGTACGGAGAGATTCATCACGATGCTTCGACAAATCGAAACGCCGAGATCGGCATCTTCCGTATGTTCTACATGGTGGTCAAAGTAGTAGCCTCTGACAAAACGGTCTGGACTTTTCACTGTCCCCGGAAGCATATTGCCCCCTCCGATTTTTAACCAGTAATCATTTATGGCATTCATTTCAATCCACTGAGGGTCGTTTGTCAATACCGGTATGTCCTTACCCTCATATATCCGAATATCTCCGTTGTCAAATTCAATCATCGCACAATTGCCTTGCGCGTCAGTTACACCCCAATGCAACGACGCATCAGTGCCCCCGTCGAATGTAGCTCCGGATATGTCAAAATCATGTTTTCTCAAGACATCACATACTTCCGCAGTAGTGGCATTCATATCAAGAAGCCATGCCACGAATACGGCGAGAGACATCGCAGGACGCCCCTTGGTAGAGACATTGTCATACACGGTATTTTTACAGAACAGGCCGTTTATCACCAGGCCTTTTTCATTCATTCCCTCAGTCACTCCTCCGTCATAGCCTACGGCATAGACGGCACCATATTTCGATGTCCATTTCACGGCATTGTCAGTCACATTGCCGGTTTTTGAGATTCCACGCGGATAAACATACAGATTGGTCGAAATCGGAGTCTTCCAATCCAGTGACCTGCCAACGATCCTAAGCGTACTGTCTCCTACGTAAAGCACCCGTGAACAAGACCTGGCTTCGGGAGACGTTAATATGAGTGACGCGAGCACTGATGCCGCACAGATGATGAATTTGTGTCCTAAATATTTCATAGCCGTTTTAATAAATGTATACGGCTATAACATCCGGGAAACTCAGTCTGTTCAGTCGAGGTATCTTTTAGTAAGACCCTCAAACGCATCTATACGCCTGTCGCGAAGGAATGGCCACCAGCGGCGCACCTTTTCAGAACGTCGAAGATCGATGTCGACAATTGCCATTTCTTCTTCGTCGGTAGGTGCCTGATACAGAATTTCACCCTGAGGACCTGCGACAAAACTTGTGCCCCAGAAGTCTATACCGCTCGTCATTCCGGTGTCGTCAGCCTCGTGACCCACACGATTCACCGCCACCACATGCAAACCGTTTGCAACGGCGTGTCCGCGCTGTACCGTCATCCATGCCTCATGCTGACGTTTCTTTTCGTCCGGTTCATCTGAGGTTTCCCAACCGATTGCCGTAGGATATATCAGAATTTCAGCCCCGCGCAGAGCCATCAGTCTGGCTGCCTCGGGATACCATTGATCCCAGCATACCAATACGCCAAGCCGGCCGACAGATGTGTCGATAGGCTCGAATCCAAGATCGCCCGGCGTAAAGTAGAACTTTTCGTAATATGCAGGATCATCCGGGATATGCATCTTACGGTAAATGCCTGCCCGAGAGCCGTCCGTATCAAATACAACAGCCGTATTATGATATAGACCCGGAGCGCGTCGTTCGAATATCGAAGTGACTATCACCACTCTGTTTTCACGGGCAAGATCTGAGTAAAGCTGTGTGCTTGTGCTGTCTATCCCTACGGCAAGATCGCACATGTCGACATGCTCTGTCTGACAGAAATAAAGTGAGTCATGAAGTTCCTGATTGATGATGAGCTGAGCGCCATCCTCGGCAAGCTTACCGATTTTCTCAGCTAAGCGCCGGCGGTTGTCGGCTATATCTGACGTATTATGTTGCTGGATTATACCTATCTTTAGATTATTCATATTTTCAAAGCTTTTCCGGGTATCTGCATAGTGGAGCAGTGGAGTGACCCATGTTGACGAATCAGGGGAAGACAGTTCACCGATACGATCTTTCGGTTATATGCCTTTGCAAGAATCCGTGCTGCCTCTTCGTCTTTTTTTGGCGACGAATAAGACGGCATTATTACAGCTTCAGGTAAAACGAGGTAATTGGCATATGTGGCCGGCAGACGAATGCCTTCGTCGGGATCATATACCGGGTCAGCCATGGGCAATCTTAACAATTCAAACGGTCGCCCGTCTGCATCGGTGAAGCCCTGCAACTGCATTTCCATTGCTTTAAGGGCTTCATGGTGCTCGTCACAAACGTCGTCACAACCCACATAGACAATGCGTCTGTCCGGGGCAAAACGTGCGAGAGTGTCGATATGGCTGTCAGTATCGTCACCTGCAAGATAACCGTGATCGAGCCACAGAACCTTTCGCAATCCGAATAGACTCACGAGTTTGTCTTCAATCATTTCACGGCTCATTGCAGGATTTCTGTTTGCCTCAAGCAGGCATTCGGAAGTTACAAGCAGACACCCACGACCATCAGAATCAATCGAACCACCCTCAAGCACTAATTCTTTATGACATTCTGTGGGCGAGGCGAAGAAGTCTTGTTCCAGAAGTCTGCGATTCACGCAATTATCGAGATTAGCCGGGAATTTCATACCCCATCCGTTGAATGTGAAATCGAGACACCGGTAAGTACCATCATTCATCTCTATGGTTATTGGTCCGTAATCGCGGGTCCAGGTATCGTTGGTAGCCATTGTTTCCGGCTTAATCACAAACAACCTTGCATAAGGACGGATCGCTTCGAACATATCTTCGAAGCATTGCAAGGCTTCCGGAAGCATATATGACCAATCAGTAGAGGAATGTGGGAGCGTCATCAAAACCACAGGGTCAGGACACTCCCATTCGGCAGGAAGCCTACGCTCCGGTTTATTCATCATTATAGTCATTAAGAGACTCCCAGACAGAGTTTTGCGAATCAAGATATTCCTCGCAATAATCAAGGAATCCATGTTTCTCGGTGCTGCCGTTATTGGCACACCAGTCACGATACAAAGATTTTAAGTCGTGATCTTCATTGATCATCTTCTTAAATTCCGCTTCGGCGATGTCAATACTGCCCGATTGTCGTATAACTTCATTGAAAACCAATGTGATGTCATCATTGCTGTCCATTAGGTCTTATGGCTGGGGTGAATTAAGTTTCAAAATGTCGACCCAAAAATAATATATTACGGAAAGAAATCAAAATTTTTTAAAACTTTTAGCTTAATTTGGTTGTTTTAGATAAAAATGTTAAACGAACATCATGTTCACGATTATGAAAAAGAATATCCTGTTTATCTTCGCCGTGCTGATGCTGTTGACGTCATGCAGCCCTTATGCGCTTGTCAACAGCGAGGTTTACAACAATGCCCAGCTCAGAGACTATACGACATTCCGCATTATATCTCCGGCCGACGGATCACTGCCTCCGGGAATGCAGTCGGTGACTTATTACAACATCGCAGCCGCCATACGCGAGCAGATGGTTGAACGAGGCTACACCGAAGATCCAGAGTCTCCGCTGCTGATAAACATCGGCCTTTCAGTTCAAAAAGAAATACAGACCGAACCATTAGTCGACAATTATTTCCCGGGACCGTACGCACCACCATATGCCGGTCCGTATTATCCGGGATATTATCCATATTTCATGTATCCCCGAAGCTATTACTGGAACAATTATTACAATAATGCCCAGGTAATTACAGGTATTTACAAAGAAGGCGTACTAACCATGGATATGGTGAATATCGTAACCAAGGTCCCGCTGTATTCGGCATCCGTAGCTACAATACTTGATAATGGTGATGCCCGGTTCCGCAACCTGCAGGGTATTGCTGAAGCCGTACAGACGTTATTCTCCCGCTTCCCGGTAACAGTTTTGCCACAATACAAAAAATAATTATGAGGCTTAATACCATTTCTGTTTTTCTGCTTTTTGTTCTTGCTCTTGTGCTTGCCCCCGTGCGGGGACAAGCACAATTTGTCTGGGAGCCCGACACAGTTCTTAACGACGGGTATGAGTGTGCCTATGTAAATCAACCTGACGACTATTCCGGAAAAGTCAGGTCGACTATAATCAGGAGGCTGAGCCGGAGCAAATCGACTAAAGGAGTGCTATATATTCATGGTTTCAATGACTATTTCTTCCAATATGAAATGGGGGAGGAGTTTAACAGTCATTCTTATGAGTTTTTTGCGGTGGATTTACGCAAGTATGGCCGTTCGCTCCTGCCTGGTCAGAAGCCTTTTGAAATGCGGTCGGTCAGCGAATATTATGCCGATATAGACTCCGCCCTGTCGGCCATGCGATATGAGGGCATAGACGAGATCGTTCTGATGGGTCATTCCACCGGAGGGCTGATTGCGAGCAGCTATCTTTCAGCGCTTGATCGCGATAACCCCGAAGCGGCAGCCAGAATAAAAGCATTGGTGCTGAACAGCCCGTTTCTCGACTGGAATCTTGGTAAAATGGAATGCTTCGTTCCGGCAGTAGCGTTTTTCGGTAAATTAGCTCCCGGGATAAAAGTTAAGCAAGGAGGATCGGCTTATAGTGAAAGTCTGCTTAAGAGTCATCATGGCGAATGGGTCTATAATACAGAGTGGAAAAAATTCAATTCGTCAGACGTTGACCTCGGATGGGTAAGAGCCATAGACAGAGCACAACGGTCGTTGCGTGGCGGGAAATCCGGCATAACACAGCCCATACTTCTTCTTTTTTCCGACAAAAGCGTGAGCGGGGAATGGGACGAGTCACACAACCGGGCTGACGGAGTGCTGGATGTCAATGACATAAACAAATACGGCAGGATGCTCGGACCGAATGTGACAGTGATGCGTGTAAGGGGAGGCCTTCATGACCTTTTGTTATCCGCCCCCGTAGTCCGCAATGCCGTCTATACAGCCATATTTGACTGGCTTAAAAGCGTTAAAATTTGATTTAACTAATGTTGAATAATCATAAATGAATAGTTTCATACGAACTATCTCCAGGTTGGTGCGTTTTGCTTATACAACGTCGGGAACGACACTCTAATTATTAAAAACTTAATGTAATGAAAGAACAGATATATACACAACCTGACCTCCCGTATGCCAATGATGCACTGAATGCGGTAATCTCCGAGGAGACAGTCAATTTCCACTATTGGAAGCATGAAAAAGCATACATCTCCAACCTCAACAAGCTCATAGAAGGCTCGCCATATGCCGATATGGAACTGGAGGATATCATCCGCAAGGCCGATGGAGCACTCTTCAACAATGCCTCTCAGGCCTGGAATCATATCTTTTACTTCTTCTCGTTTTCGCCTTATGGCGGAGGAGAACCTAAGGGCGAGTTAAAGAAGGCTATCGAGAAAACATTCGGGTCTTTCGAACAGTTTAAAGCGGATTTTGTGGATGCAGGATCAAAGCTGTTCGGTTCGGGATGGGTGTGGCTTTCAGCCGACAGTGACGGCCAGCTGTTCATTCAGGCAATGCAGAATGCCGGCAACCCTCTGCGAAACGGACTGCGTCCTATACTTACCTTTGATGTCTGGGAACACGCCTACTATCTTGACTATCAGAACAGACGTGCCGACCACCTCCAGAAGTTGTGGGACATCATCGACTGGGAGGTTGTGAGCAGCCGTTATTGAACAAGACAACATACATTATGAAAAATGATATATAGATTAGAGAGAGTAAAGGAATATAGCACTAAATAAGCATAATGTGATGAATGGAGAGGGAGGCACCTGTGAAGGCACCTCTCTTTTTTCATATCCGGGGCTTCATATCGAAACGATAGACTGCGGTCAACAGCACGTATCGTGGCATCGCCATTCGCCATGTCTCGGTCCGGCCCTGGGCGTTTACAGTCGTATATATATGCTTTGACGAACCGAGAATGTCTTTGACGCTGAGTTTTAAAGCGAAGCCACTTTTGCCGAATGCTTTTGACACCGTGGCGTTCCAGACAAGTTCGGATGTGTTCATTTCCCGGTCTGTCATGCCACGCCGGAAATATGGGTTGAATTGCGTGTTGAAATCAATTTCTGCCGGGAGTTTGAGAAACAGATGCAGGAAAGGCCAGTAAGAGCACCACGTCAGGTTATTGAAACCTTCCCGCTTTGATTTCTGACTTTCCACCGTGCTGCGGAATCCTGTTGAAATTGTAGAACCATTCTTGAACTGATAGCCGACACAGAATTCGGGACGGAATGTCATATTAAGGACAGAACTGCGGGTAGGGATTGTGTCAAGACCGAGGTAATCGGCCGAATTCCGTACGGAGGCATCCAGGCTTAAGGACAGGCTGAATTCCTCGCGTGAACCAAGATTCATGCTGTAACTGCTACCCAGATTCGTATCCCAGTTTCCCGAGATGTTTGTCGGCCGGTTAATATTAACTCCTGTGACGGGATTATAAGTCTGTGCATAAGCGACCCCATTGACGCTGCACGACCATGACCCGTAAAACTGCATATAGCTGTGGCCCTTCCCCCTGTTAAACCTGTACATGCCGAAATTTACAGAGTGAGTAGTCTCGTTCTTTAATCCGTCAGGGTTCCCGAGGAAGACGTTGAGCGGGTCGGAAGAGTTGCGGTTATCCAAAAGGTACGACATCTCCGGAGCGGTTCGGTTAAGGGCGTAACTAAGATAGAATCCGAGATTCCGGCTATTGTTCGTCGAACTGAAACTCATGTTTACAGAAGGGGTAATGAAGTTATTATCGCGTTTCAGATGCTGGTCGGTGATCCCTTGCTTCACAAAATTATATTTTTCATGACTGTATCTGTAGCGGGCATTCAGGCCTACATTGAAAGTGGGATTAAAAGTCGAATCTCCCGGTGATGTCGGTTCGCTTGAATAAGACAAGGATACAGACCCGTTGAACCTTCCGACTGAATGGTCTGTGTATGGCGAGTTCATGTAATCAAGGAGTAAGTTCTCGGGGCGGACCAAGGAGGGGGGAGTAAGTGGGGAGGGTAATGAGTCATCGGCAAAAAGTCTGCTATCGTTATTCGAATAATTATAGCTGTATCCTGCCGCAACGGAGTAGTTCAGGCTTGTGGTGCGAATCTCTCCGAACTTTCGTACAGACTGCGTGTATTTCAGATCCGCCCCAATATTGTGGCTTTTGGCCGAGTAAACCGTATAATTATCCTGGTTGACAGGTTTGGCTGCAGATTCGGAAGCTTCGCCGTACGACTGTTGGTAATAGCGGTGAAGGTCAAAGTCATTCTTCCCGACCGAGCCGTTTATCGAACCTCTCAGTCTCCCCCTCCAGTTTTTTGGCGCGAGTGTGGCATCTGCCGAAAACGAACCTCTGAGATTCTGAGGGTCGTTTACCGACATAGTCTGTAGGGCGGTCAGCATCGCGTCCCGGTATTGCGACATGGAATTAGAGCTGAAAATAGAGTCTAAAGCCTGCCCGCGATATTCCTCGTGTGGCTCCGTGGAGAATGTCGCAGAGCGGTGTATGTTCTTATTGTTTAGCTTGTTCCAGGACAAAAGAGGCGAAAATGAGACGAATATATTGTCTCCCATATAACGGAAATCATGCTGGGTGTCAAATTGCTGTGAAAGATCTTTGCCAACTGTCATGCTCTTCCGATACAGGTCTCCGGACGGATAAAAACGGGTCGAAGAAGATATTTCCTGCGTGTGATTGTCTATGCGATGATAATTAACGTTGCCTGTTATTTCAATTCTTTTGTTGTCTTTGTAGTTGTAGTCAATCCCGGACATGAGCACTTTGAGCAGTCCGTTCTCAGCCTCCATCTCATACCATTGTCCGGAGTCGCCTGCCTGCGACTGGTTGCCCGTGTTGTTTGTATTGCCGAAAACCGCAATCCGTAATCGGTCGGTGTATCCGAGAGCGAACAGTCTCCCGAGATAACGTCTGTCTGTTCCATAGCCGCCTTCGACGTTTGCCAGCCAACCCGTATCATATTCCTTTTTCAGCTGTACGTCAAGCACCAGATTTTCTTCGTCTTCACGCTTTGTCAGACGTGCGTCGCTATGGGTCAGATATGCATCCTCGGCAGCTTTGTCATAGATCTTTAGGTCTTTCACGGTATATGCCGGCAGGTTTTGGAGCGCCACTTTCGGGTCACCCTTGAAAAAATCTTTGCCGTTTACGAGCAACTCGTTTATCTTACGTCCGTTAACGGTTATTACTCCGTCGGAAGAGAGTGTTGCTCCGGGTAGCTGACGCACAAGGGCATCAAGCATCGAGCCTTCGGCAAGATTGAATGCGGCAGCATCGAAAACAATCGTGTCACCTTTCATCACCATCTTCACTCTGGTAGATGTCACAGTCACCTCGCCGAGCTGTACGACAGATTCTTTTTTCATGAAAATGCCTTGAAGATACTTGACATTCTCGCTGACCGATGAAATTCTGAAGTTCTTGACAAGAGGCATATAACCTTCCTTATAAAAAGTAGCGGTATAGTCGCCTATCCCTGAATTGACCATCGCCCTGAGCTGGCTACCGGTTATGATATTGCCGTTTATATTGCTCGTCAATATCTTGAACTTCACCTTAATTGTGTCGTTTTTCAGAAGGCTGAATTCAACGCTGTCGACGGGTATATAGTTTTCGCCATAAATATAGCCTCGCAGCATAAACTTGTCAAGGTCGGCTCCATGAAGCTGCAGGGAAACAAGAATGATAGAAAGTATGAGTAAAAACAGCCGAAGCAGTCGCATATTCATATCCGGGATATTAAACGTTGTGACAGTGTAGTGTTTCTTAATGTAGTTTTCTGATTTTCAACGGCTAACCGTAGAGCGTTTGGGTCACCGACAATCACACAGATCTTCTTGGCCCTTGTTATGGCCGTGTAATACAGATTCCGCTGCAACATTATATAATGCTGCATTGTAGCCGGAATAACCACAATCTGAAACTCCGAACCCTGACTCTTATGAATTGTCACGGCGTAGGCAAGCGTCAGTTCGTCAATCTCGTCAGAAGAGAACTCGGTCAGCTTGTTGTCAAAACGGGCCATAAGGCGGTGATTTTTGCAATCCACGCTTTCTACGATACCTATGTCTCCGTTGAACACATTTTTGTCGTAATTATTGCGCGTCTGCATCACCTTGTCACCGACCCTGAATGAATTGGCGCCGAATGTGATCCCGTTGTTGTCGGAATTGATCGCTTCCTGAATAAGGGTATTCAGATTGTTGGTGCCCGATGTTCCGCGCTGCATCGGCGAGAGCACCTGTATGTCGCGGGAAGACACTTTATAAGTGGCGGGAAGGCGTCGCTTCACAAGATCGACAATAACCTCGGCTATGCTTTCGGGCGTGTCGGTTTTGACAAAGAAAAAGTCGGTTGTCCGGCCGTTGGATATATCCGGCATGACTCCTGCGTTGACAGCATGGGCATTCATGACGATACGGCTTGTCTGTGCCTGACGGAATATTCTCGTAAGTCGGACTACAGGCACACTGCCTGATTCTATTATATCGTGAAGGACATTTCCCGCGCCGACGCTTGGCAACTGATTGACGTCGCCCACAAGGATCAACCGTATGGACAAAGGTAAAGCATTTACCAGCCGGTAAAACAACATCAGGTCGATCATCGACGACTCGTCAATTATCACAACATCACCATCCAGGGGGTTATCGGTGTCACGAATAAAACCTTCTGACGGGTTGTATTCAAGGAGTCGGTGTATAGTGCATGCCTCCATGCCGGTGGTTTCGCTTAGCCGTCGTGCGGCTCTCCCGGTCGGGGCAGCAAGCAGCACTTCCATTCCGCGTACTTGGAATGCGTCGATTATACCCTTTGTCGTGGTGGTTTTACCGGTTCCCGGGCCTCCTGTGAGAATCATTATTCTCGATTTAAGGGCAGTCTGAATGGCCAGCGCCTGTACTTCGTCATATTTAATGCCTCCGTCGCTTTTTCCGGAAGAATCCCGGCCGGAGCGTTCTGATAAAGAGGTGACGGGTGTATCCATAATTGCCCGAAGACGGCGTGCCGTAGCGATTTCTGCATGATAAAAAGCCGGGAGATAAATCCTGTCGTTATCGTTTGACAGACTTCCGTCGGCCACCATCTGCACGACTGTGTCAGAGAGCGTTTCGATGTCAACATATTTCCGGGTAGCCTCAATCAGTTTCTCTTTTTCACAAAACACATGACCGTCGCCGGAAAGCTGAACGAGCGAATATTTTATCGCGCTGCGGCATCGCCTGGGGTCATTCTTCCCAATCCCCATATTCGAAGCAATACGGTCGGCTGTCAGAAACCCTATGCCTGAGATATCGTCTGCGATGCAATATGGATTGTCCTTTATTCTTTGTATTGTGTCCTTACCGTATTTATTATAGATTTTTTTTGCTGTTGCCGCAGATACCCCGAAGCCGTGCAGAAACAGCATCAGATTATTCAGCGCACGTTGTCTTGACCAGCCGTTGCTGATGGCTTCAATTTTCTTTTGTCCGATTCCGGGAATCTCCAGAAGTCTTTCAGGAGTGTTCTCGATGATTTCTATTGTCTTGACACCGAATTTATCGACAATTGCAGCGGCTCTCGAAGGTCCTATTCCGCTGATTATCCCGCTTGAGAGGTATTCTTTCAATCCTCTGATATCAGTCGGCATAATCTCGTTCCAGAAAGTCGCGTCAAACTGCTTTCCGTAACGCTTGTCATTCTTCCACTGGCCTTCAGCTGAAATCAACCTGCCCGGATGACAGTCGGCAATCGCACCGACCAGTGTAAACGGTTTGCGGTCCGATACGGCTTTTGCCACACCCCAGCATGTGTCGTGGTTGCGGTAGGTGAAATATTGAATAGAGCATTCTATTACTGCCACTGTCAAGATTTGTTTGATGTCAAGATTTGATTGATGCAAAGTTACGGTTTTACGACGAATAACGGGCTACAATCCCCCCTTCAAATGGCATAAAGTGAAATAATAATCGGGAAAAATCTTAATCCGCTTGAAAATTACGCCAATATGTTGCTTGCGTTTGACAAATTATGCGTACATTTGCAGCCGTAATCAAAAAAAACAGATATAACAATGACTAAAGCAGAAATAGCAACTGAGATTGCGAAGTCAACCGGTATCGACAAAGCTAATGTAGTGACAGTGATCGAGAGCTTCATGGACGTGGTTAAGGACAGCCTCGCACAGGGAGAGAACGTATATCTCCGCGGCTTCGGCAGCTTCATTGTGAAGGAACGTGCTGAAAAAACAGCCCGCAATATCTCCAAAAACACCACCGTCATCATCCCGGCTCACAAAATACCTTTCTTCAAGCCGTGCGACACATTCAAGGATCAGGTTGCTCAGTAAACACAACCCTGAAACAAGACAAGGCCCCGCTGACCGTCGAAGGTAGCGGGGCTATTTCATATCCGACCGTTATCCGGTGTCAGGATTTATGACGCGGAAACGCCATATCGTTCCGCACATTGATCGCTTCGGCAATCCGCTTGTAACGCTTTGTTTTCAGATATTCCTCTATAGCGTCGGCATGGCGATGGTTGTGCAGGTCTGTGCCGATAAAGTCGACCAGCCCTTTCTCAATAAACCATTCTGCCATCTGCTGCTCCGCTTTGCCGTAGTGGCCCGCAAGACTCAGCAGGTTGATCTGAAACATCGCCCCGCGGCCGTGTATCTCCATATAGCGGTCGCGTTTTGAATGGTAATATATATAACGCTCGGGATGGGCGAGTATCGGGTAATAGCCGGCCACCTTTAGGTCAAATATTGTCTTATCGAGATTCCAGGGTTCCTGTACAAAAGAATTCTCTACTAACAGATAGTTGTTGGGCAGTGGAGTGATCAGCCCTTTAGCGAACTGTTCTTCAAAAAAATCGTCGAGACGGTATTCGGCCGAACGCTCTACGACAAACGGCTGCTCTCCGGCAGGGGTTGCCGCTTTCAAAGCATCATTGAGAGTTTCCAGTGCCGGGTCGAGGACATCAGGAGTGTTTTCAAATGTCGCACATGTCACATGCGGGCTGGCGATGATTCGCTCGATGCCGAACGAACGCATACGCTCGACAAGCTGCAGCGAGGTCTCCACATCAGGCGATCCGTCATCAACGCCCGGTATTATATGGCAGTGTATGTCGGTTTTGAAAAATGTTTTGGCCGGTTCTTTCTTTGAACTTCCGAAAATATTCCACATTATCTATTGAATTGACTTTTTAAGACTACAAAGTTAGCGAGAATTTCGCAGATTCCGAAAAAATATCTTACCTTTGCGGTAAATCAATGACCAATGAAGAATATCAACATGTTTTTAGCCGCTCTTGCCTTTACTACCGGGGCATGGGCAGCGAATCCCAAACCATTTACTGTTCCTGAGATACAGTCATGGAAAGGAGGAGAAGGTTCCTTCCTTGTGACTGACGCAACTGACATCGTGGTGAAAGCAGGTTCTGAGGCGGAGCAGATAGCCGGACAATTTGCCAAAGGCTGGAAGTCGCTGACGGGCAGTCCCCTGAATGTAACCTACGGCAAACCGGGGAAAGAAGATATTTCATTTGTAATCAAACCCTCTAAAAAAGCCAATCCTGAAAGTTATACAATCAATATCGACAGCAAAGGCATCAGAGTGACCGCGCCGTCGGTCGCAGGTCTTCGTTACGGAGCGAACACACTCCTTCAGATGATTGACGGGTCGGGAGCTGACGGTTTTCCTTACGGAGCGATTGTCGATGAGCCTTCTTATCCGTTCCGAGGATTCATGATCGATGCCGGAAGGAAATACATATCTCTGGATTACCTCTACAATCTTGTCGACATCCTGTCGTATTACAAGATGAACGTTCTTCACGTTCATCTTAATGACAATGGTTTCAAATATTATTTTGACAACGACTGGTCAAAGACTCAGGCGGCTTTCCGTCTTGAGAGCGACAAGTTCCCCGGTCTGACAGCTCGCGACGGCTCCTATTCCAAAAAAGAATTCCGCGATTTCATCAAATACGCCGAAACTAAAGGTGTTGAGATTATACCTGAAATCGATTTCCCGGCTCATTCGCTCGCGTTCATACGCTACATGCCTGAGATAGGGTCAAACGACAATCTGTACGGTGGCGATCACCTTAATCTTGCCGAACCGAGGACCTACGAATTTCTCGATACGCTCATTGCCGAATATATCGGTGGCGAAAATCCTGTATTTGCCGGAAAACGGTTCCATATCGGCACGGACGAATATTCCAACCGCGATTCGCTGGTTGTCGAGCAATTCCGTGGAATGACAGACCGTTATATCAAGTACACCGAACAGTTCGGCAAACAGCCTGTTATCTGGGGATCTCTGACCCATGCAGCCGGTCAGACTCCTGTGAAGTCTGACGGCGTGCTGATGTACAGCTGGTCGACAGGCTATGCAAATCCAAAAGACATGATCGACCAGGGATTCAAAATGGTCTCGATTCCTGACGGATGGGTCTACATCGTGCCTAATGCAGGATATTATTACGATTATCTTAACACAGAGAAACTGTATAAGGAGTATACACCGGCTATCCTTGGCCCCGGATTCGATATGGGCGAAGATAATCCGGCAGTCGAAGGCGGCATGTTCGCCGTTTGGAACGACCATCCGAACAACGGTATCACCGTTCAGGACATACACCACCGCGTGATGGATGCGTTGCCGGTGATGAGTGCCAAGACGTGGAATGGCAGCAAAGTGTCGGTGCCTTATGAACAGTTTGAGGAGAAGTCATCCAGACTGTCGGAAGCTCCCGGCATCAACCTCCTTGCACGTTACGACACCGGCGGAGCGCCTGTACTGTCGCAGACCGAGGTGCTTCCCGGTTCGACACTCGCAATTCCCGAAGTGGGCTATGCCTATGTCGTGGAGTTTGATGTTGATGGAGCTGACGAGCAACCCGGCACAAAACTGTTTGAAAGTCCTAACGCCATATTCTGGCTGAGCGATCCGATCACCGGCAATATGGGATACAGCAGGGAAGGGCATCTTTACTCATTCCGTCAGAATATACGCCCGGGCGAGAAACTCCATGTCAGGGTTGAGGGCGACAACAAGCACACCGCCCTTTATGTCAACGGGCTTCTTGTTGACGATATGAATGTCAGGTGGAAGAGCTATAACGAGGGCAAGAACAAGATGGCCGAGGTACGCACCCTCATGTTCCCTCTCGAAAAAGCCGGCGACTTCAAATCAAAAATCACCAATCTGAAAGTCACCCAGACCCCCCGCTAAACCACCAATAATATCTATACGGCAAAATAATACATATAAAATGTATATTTATAGGTAGAACTGTAGGGGCGGGGGGGGGGGGGGCGGGGGGGGGTGGGGGGGGGGGGGGGGTGGTGTAGAGGATATAAAGGGG
>CAZAZA010000049.1:0-4586 GCA_964489495.1 uncultured Bacteroides sp. | reverse complement strand
GTCCACGTGAGCAATGCTGTTTTTAGGTGTTTTAAACTCCGTTATGTCCCCTCGGCCGCGGCATGCCGCGACCCTACAGATTAAACGTATAACAGATTGAACGTATAACAGATTAAACGTATAATATGTGTTGGGTAATTGGTACTGGAATAATGGATTTGCATATTATGAATCGAGGTGGCAAGCCTCGGCCGAGGCAAATTAGGTGATTCCCAACTCACCAATATATGGTAGAATTAAAATTCAGAAAGTACCCTCGCGCAAAATGGCATCATTATGACAAAGGCATTTACTTTGTCACAATCGTCACACAGAACCGTGAGTGTCGCTTTGGACATATTGCAAATGGGGAGATGGAATTGTCAGAAGAAGGAGAGATCGCCGCAAAATGTGTGCAGGAAATTCCAACGCATTATCCGGATGTCGAAATACATAATTTCGTAGTAATGCCAAATCACGTGCATATCCTGTTGCAAATTGTGGGGAACGACACTCATTCAGCTCAAAATCTTGGGGCTGTCCGTCCTCCAGAGCACTCCATTGATGATTATCCTTTTACTGAAAGATGCCATTTTAATTCAAATTTGGCAAAAGTCATCGGTAGCTATAAAAGTTCAGTTACCAGAATGATACACGATATAGGAAGATATTTCAAATGGCAGTACACCTTTCATGATTATATTGTTCGTGACCAACATGCCTATGACAATATTAATCAATATATCACCGACAATCCAATCAGATGGGACAACGACTGTCTCAGTTGAAATCACCTGATAGGGTAAACTTGTGTGGGTAAAATGTGTGGTAAACTTGTAGGGTCGCGGCAAGCCGCGGCCGGAGTGAATTAGGGGATAAGTGACTTGAAATCACCTTGTTTGTTTCGGCCGTGGCATGCCACGACCCTACATATTGAACGTATAAAATATGTGTTGGATAATTGATGCTACGGGCGGGGTAAAAGGAGTAATATACCGTTAAACATTGGCGTATTAACGTACTTTAACAAATGGGGGGGGTAAATTGTGAAATAATGTTTAACTTTGCGTCTTAAATATGAAATTTCGTAAAGTATGAAACCTTCACTATCATCTTTCTTACTTGCTTTAGCACTTATAGCTACTGCACCAGTTTCAATCGCACAAAACACAAAGGAACAACTCAAAGAGCGGCAGGAAATTACAAATATGTCGCGTGATCAGCTCAACAAGAAAGCATCGAAAGATGCCCGCAAAGAGGCTAAACGCCTTGCCAAAGAAGGCTGGAAAGCTGCTCCCGGTGCCCTCCCACTGGAAAAACAACTCGACCGTTCCTATATCATGATGAACGAATTCGATGGCAATAACGAGCCTAAATTCTATACCTCAGAAGCCATTAGTGTCGGCAACAGTTTTGCAGCCGCCAAGATGCAGGCTCTCGAACTGGCAAAACAGAACCTCGCCGGCCAGATTCAGTCAGAAGCCACAGCTATACTCCAGAACGAAGTGTCGAACCAGCAACTTGAAGAGGGGGAGGCTGTTTCAGTAACCGAGACTCTCAGCAAGGGCAAGACCTTCACTTCGCAGACCCTTGGCCGCGTTATGCCGGTTGTGGAAGTCTACCGCGACCTGTCCAACGGCAACAAGGAAGTGCTTGTACGTGTGTTCTACGAAGCCTCCAACGTGCGTCGCATGGCTAACCAGGCCATCCGCGAAGAAATGAAAAAACGCAACAAATAAGATTTAACTTGCTTTTACAGTTTATCAGGCGGACTTTTTTATGTCTGCCTGTTTGTTAACCCAAAGCTATGAAAACAGTTACACTATTAGTTGTGGCGACGGCCATGGGCATTATGCCTGTGGCCGCGCAGCAGCAGACTGCACAAAGCAACCGCGCCGCCTATGACGCGTTCAAAAATCAGGCAAAAAAAGAATACGCAGACTTCCGCCAGCGGGCTAATGCCGAGTATGTGGAATTCATTCGTAAGGCGTGGCAGGAGTTTGAGATGCAGGACGGTCAGGTGCGTCCTCAGCGTGATAAAGTCGTGCCTGAGGTGGTTGTTGAGGACGGCGACAGCGTGATGAGCGTGTCGCTCGACGTACTCATGAATAATGACAGCACCGCGAGCCTTCAGAGCGCTTTAGGCGATTTCTTCGGACGTATCAAAAAAGGTATTAAAGGCCTTCGTAAGCAGAAGAAAGCCCCGGCTGAAAACAAATTAGTCGCGGTGACTACTGTCAGTCCCGAACCGTCCCCCGTGGCTCCGCAGCCTGTGCTCCCGGAAGCAAAGACACCGATACAGATCAAGCAAGGCACGCATTCGGTCGGCTACTATGGAGACAGATACGATGTGCGACGTCCCGAAGAGTATCAAATTGATTTAAGCAAACCGTCCAACAATAATATTGCCGATGCCTGGGAATGGATGAGCAAGGATGAGCGGTTCGTGCCGATGCTTAACGACTGCCTGGCATTACGCGACTCGCTCAAACTCAACGACTGGGGCTATCTGCAGTTACTCGACTCGATCGGCACTTCTGTTTACGGCGACAGCAATCAAGGACGCTTGCTTACAGGCTATCTCTTCGCCCAGTCGGGCTATTCGATGCGTCTCACCCGCGTCGACAATCGGTTAGGCCTGATGTTTCCAAGCAAATACACAATCTACGGAAGGCCTTATGTCTCATACAAGGATGTAAGTTTCTACGACTACAACAACGGCGGTTACAAAAAAGTGCAGATACTTCCCGAGCCGTTTAATAACGAAGCCGACATACGCCTCTTTTACGACCGGCCTTTGGCGATAGGGGTGGACACCACATTGTCGCGACGCATAGTGTCAGAACGGTATCCCGACATGGACGTGACTGTCACCACCAACAAGAAAATTGTTGATTTCTATAACGGCTATCCTGACGGTGAAAACGACAACAACCACATGACGCGCTATGCGTTCCATGCCAATGTGCCGCTTGACAGCTGCATCAAAGCTTCGCTCTATCCCGCTTTGTCAGCCAAAATCGAAGGAATGACCAAGCTTGAGGCCGTAGAACGACTGCTCAACTGGGTGCAGACAGGATTGGTTTATGAATTCGATGACAAAATCTGGGGCGGCGACCGCGTCTTTTTCGCCGAAGAGACACTTTTCTATCCGTTCTGCGACTGTGAGGACCGCGCCATCCTTTTCTCGCGCCTTGTCCGCGACCTCGTGGGACTCGATGTCGCTCTGATCTACTATCCCGGCCACTTGGCAACGGCGGTAAACTTTGCCGACGAGAGCGACAACGTTACCGGTTCATACATCACCCTTGACGGCCGCAAATTTGTTATCAGCGACCCGACATATATCGGAGGCCGCGTAGGACAGGAAATGTCGATAGTCGACAACACCAAAATCGAAGCCATACTGCTCTAATACCAAATTAAGTTCTATACATCAATCATTACACATACATGAAACATTTATCTTTTAAGGGCATACTGTGTCGCCTCACAGCGATACTGATGCTATTCGTGTGCGGTTTTGCAACCGCGCACGCGCTTGAGTCAGACGACATCAACACCGCCATCCTCGTTGAAGGATCAGTACCTCCCACCTGGACCAACGACCCAGACCACCCCTGGTATATCGTTCAAGACACTGATGGCTCATCGTATATACGTTCACTTGAACCGTCAGATGAGTCGAGTTTCTCTTCCATTTTGAGTTTTTCCTATACATCTAACTATCCCGTAGAATTATCGTTTGAGGGTTATAGTACAAGTATTTATTGGCCTATTGTACTTGAAATCAGAATTGATGATAAAAGCGTAGAGACACATTATAGTAATAGTTGGGGTTCTCATAGTATAATGTTATCGAGCGGCACACACAAAGTTGAATTTACTTCACCTGTCGAATATTGTACCGGATTTTGGAACGGTATCCGCAAACTTAAGCTATTGGAGTGTAAGGAACTTGAGACTGCTTGTTTGAAAGAAGGATCAATGCCAATTACTTTCGAGAATGACTCCGTCAATATGTGGATTACAGATAACGGCTATATCAGGTATACACCCACCAAAGCAATTGGAGATGTGTTTTATTCAAAAATATCGACAACATTTACTATAGATAAAGCTTCGCTTTTCTCATATGAGATTAAGGATAATGAAGGTACTTGTACCTATAATATTACTGAGGTATATTTAGATGGTATATTGTATGGAACTTATGGATCAACTGATTGGCAGTATGGTTCGGTTGCATTATATCCCGGAACTCATACAATTGCATTCAGGAATTTAACGACTTCTTATTACACAACCGAAATTAGGAATGTTTGTCTTGACCAGACATGGTATGAGGCAACTCTTGACAATCCCGGAATGCTTGCGACACGTCTGCTCCAGGCATTAGGTGATAATAATCTTCAAGATGCAGAGCTTGTAAAAATCAAAGGCTTTATGAATTCAGAAGATTGGACAACCATAACTAAACTTACCGGAATAAAAGCAATTGACCTCACTGAGACCAACATTACTGAGATACCGAATGATGGTTTACGAAATCTTTCTTATCTCAACACCGTTATGCTTCCTGAAACAGTTAAAAAAATAGGAGATCG
>CAZAZA010000048.1:0-20475 GCA_964489495.1 uncultured Bacteroides sp. | reverse complement strand
AATGGAGTACCCGGACATTTCCATCACCGAGTCCAAAACCTCGCTGTCGGCGACATTCATCTGGCAACCGTAAGTTTCGATAAAAAGTGTCCTTGAGTTATTTTGACAGTCGTATATTGGCATAATTAATTGTTCATTTCGTGAATTTTTTGGTCAGTCAGCTTTAAATGACTAAATTTGTAGCAAAATTACAAAATTTTCCGCAGTGAAGAGTAAAGATTTTCTGGAGATACTGATTCCGATAATCGTCATCGCAGCCACGACGTTGTTTGAGAAGGTACGATCTACCTTGCGCGAACGACGCCGCAGGAAGCACTACTCCACGGCCGTGCTGCGTGCCGCTTCCACTGCTCCATCGCAACGTCAATCGCCTGTTACAAATCCGCCTTCTCAACTTCGTCCGGTCGAAATTTCAATGCCGAGCCCATCTGACACCATACGGTCATCAGACATAGGACAACCACAGTCCGACCCGGATCCGGTCAACGAAAGCGCGGCAGTCGACTGGCGTCGTGCAATCATAGCATCCGAAATTCTCAACAACAAATTCATAAATAAAAACATCTAATCCCCAAAAACCGTCATTCATGGCATTCCCAATACTGACTCCGGAAGAAGCAGCATCGCTGATACCAAACGATGCCAATGTCGGCTTTTCCGGCTTTACCGCCGGAGGGTCGCCCAAAGTGGTCACCGAGGCCATAGCTGCAAGAGCTATTAAGGAACACGAAGCCGGCCGCCCCTACAAAATCAATATATTCACCGGCGCATCCACCAACAACCATGCCGACGGTGCACTTGCCCGTGCAAACGCCATCAACCGTCGCACACCGTATCAGAATACGCCGGACCTTCGCAAGCGCATCAATTCACACGACGCCCACTACTTCGACCTGCACCTCTCCGAGCTCGCCCAGAAGTTCCGTTACGGATTCTACGGCGACCTCGACTTCGCTCTCATCGAAGTGTGCGAAGTACGTCCTAACGGCGATCTCGTACTTACGACCGGAGCAGGCAATGTCCCCACTTACGTGAGCCGTGCCAAAAAGATAATTATCGAACTCAACCGCAAGGTGCCCACCACCATGCTCGGCATGCACGACATATATATGCCGGCAGACCCCCCTTACCGTCGCGAGATACCCATATTCAAGCCGAGCGACCGCATAGGCGAACCTGTGGTTCATGTCGACCCGTCAAAGATTGTCGGCGTGGTCTATAGCGACGACTATGACGGCATCAAAGGTTTCACCGCCCTTGACGACACCACTCTGACAATCGGTGCAAACGTATGCGGCTTCCTTATCAGCGAACTGCGTGCCGGACGACTGCCTAAAAGCTTCCTACCGATTCAGTCGGGCGTTGGCAATGTGGCAAACGCCGTTCTCTACGGTCTTGGCGACAGCAAGGAGATTCCGCCGTTCGAGATGTACACCGAGGTGATCCAGGATGCCGTAATCGAGCTGATGAAGCAGGGCAAATGCAAATTCGGCAGTACATGTTCCCTCACCATCAGCAACGACACCGAGGCTGACATCTACAGCAATATCGACTTCTTCCGTGACAAAATCGTCATACGTCCGTCGGAGATATCGAATAACCCTGAGGTCATCCGCCGTCTCGGAGTCATTGCCATGAATACGGCCCTTGAAGCCGACATTTTCGGAAACATCAACTCGACACACGTAACCGGTACCCGTATGATGAACGGTATCGGCGGATCGGGCGACTTCACACGCAACGGCTACCTTTCGATTTTCTCGTGCCCGTCAATCACAAAAGGTGGTCTTATCAGCAATATCGTACCTATGGTTTCTCATGTTGACCATTCGGAGCATTCAGTCGATATTATCATTACCGAACAAGGTGTCGCCGACCTTCGCGGCAAAGATCCCGTACAGCGTGCGGAAGAGGTTATCGAGCACTGCGCTCACCCCGACTATCGTCCGCTGCTCCGCGACTACCTGCGTCTTGGCAAGAGCGGCCAGACCCCGCACACACTGCAGGCTTCCCTCGGATTCCACACAGCATATCTTGAAACCGGCTCTATGAAAAATGTCGATTTCGGAAAATATGTGTAAATAAGCACTCTTGAACCATAAGGCGGACCGGCTATGGGCTTGTCCGCCTATTTTTTCGTCTTCTGTAAAACCCGGCGTAAAACGCTGTCAACAACTTTTCACATTTGTCACGAAACGTATAATAAACACGCCACGAATTACGTTTTCAAAATGAACATTATCCCTCTCTGTTATGTTCAAGATTAACTTAAGCGACCTTACATGGCATCCAATATACCGACAGACGCATCAATCATCATAACATACCGCTGCCCGATGAAGTGCTCAATGTGCAACATCTGGCAGAATCCCACCAATAAACGTGAGGAAATCACTGCCGACGACCTCAAGTCGTTGCCACGGCTGAAGTTTATCAATATCACCGGCGGCGAACCTTTCATACGTGAAGACCTCGCTGAAATAGTGGAGGAATGTTACCGTCATACTGACCGCATAGTGATATCGACCTCCGGATGGTTTGACGACCGCGTAATCGACCTTGCCCGTCGTTTCCCAAAAATCGGAATCCGCATATCAATCGAAGGACTATCACAGAAAAACGACGAACTCCGCGGACGTCAGGGAGGATTTGACAAAGGCCTGAGGACATTGCTCACGCTTAAAGAAATGGGACTTAAAGATATTGGCTTCGGCTGTACGGTGTCCAACCATAATTCAGCCGACATGCTTGCCTTGTATAGTCTGTCGCGTTCGCTCGGAATGGAGTTCGCCACAGCAGCATTTCACAACAGCTACTACTTCCACAAAGACGATAACGTGATTACCAATCGAAGCGAAGTATGCGGCAATTTCGAAAAGCTCGTCAACATGCAGTTGTCGGAAAATCATCCGAAATCGTGGTTTCGCGCTTACTTCAACATGGGACTTATCAACTATATCGAAGGAAAACGGCGAATGCTGCCCTGCGAAGCAGGCACAGCCAACTTCTTCATCGACCCTTGGGGAGAGATTTATCCATGTAACGGACTTGAATCAAAATATTGGAAAAAGTCGATGGGAAACATCCGTAACAGCGACTTTATGACCGTCTGGAACAGTCCTCAAGCCGAAGAAGTGCGGTCGCTCGTAAGGTCCTGTCCTAAAAACTGCTGGATGGTAGGCACCGCCGCTCCGGTGATGAAAAAATACTTTAGATTCCCATTCCGATGGGCATTAACCAATAAACTCCGCTCGCTGCGCGGGCTTCCAGCATGTCTCGACAAGACATGGTGCGACGTAGGCCAGGATCCCAGGCAGGGAGACCTCGACCCTAATCGTTGCAAATCATGAAAATCGTTGTCACAGGAACACGCGGAATTCCCGAAATACAGGGAGGGGTGGAAACCCATTGTCAGGAACTTTACCCGAGGCTCGCAGCCATGGGCCATGATGTCACAGTTATCCGACGGACTCCCTACGTCAACGACGACAACCGAATGACCGAATACAAGGGAGTGAAATTACTCGACATTTACGCGCCACGTCGCAAAAGCTTCGAGGCAATCATTCACACTACTCTCGCCGTACTGCGTGCTCGCAGCCTGAAACCCGATATATTACACATACATGCAGTTGGCCCCTCGATAATAATGCCTTTGGCCAAAGCACTTGGCATGCGCACTGTAATGACAAACCACGGTCCTGACTACGACCGACAGAAATGGGGCAAGCTTGCCAAAGCAGTCATACGCACAGGCGAACGTCTGGGCACACGTTTTGCCGACCGTGTTATCGTAATTTCGAAAGTCATTGAGCAGATTCTTGCCGACAGATACGGTCGTACTGACGGCGTACGCCTGATCTACAACGGCGTGAACCGCCCACACCGGTCGACTTCCACAGACTATATCGAATCTCTGGGACTTCAGCCGCAACGATATGTCGTGGCCATAGGGCGCTTTGTCGAAGAGAAAGGATTTCACGACCTCGTCAAGGCTTTTGCCGAGTCGCACCTTGCCGACAGCGGCTACAGGCTTGCAATCGCCGGTGATGCCGACCACCCGGATGAATACTCTGAAAGGCTCAAACGAATAGCCTCAGAAAACGATGTCGTGCTGACCGGATTCATACGCGGTGAGCGCATGAGTCAGCTCATGACCAACGCGGCTCTGTTCTGCATGCCATCATATCACGAAGGACTTCCGATAGCCCTGCTCGAAGCCATGAGTTACGAACTTGATGCCGCTGTCAGCAATATACCGGCCAACCGCCTTGACTGTCTCACACCTGACGACTTTTTTACCCCCGGCGACACAAACGCCATTGCCAAAATACTCACTGCCAAGCTCACACACCCTGTCACGCCTCGCACTTACGACCTGACCCCATACGATTGGGACGACATAGCACGACGTACCGAAGCTGTATATAAGGAAATATGCAATGAATAACAATGCTCCAACAAAGGGAATGGTCATACGCAACACCGGCTCCCACTACATAGCGCTTACCGACGACGGACGCGAAATACCCGCAAAAGCAAAAGGCAATTTCCGAATCAAAGGCATCCGCACCACCAACCCCGTTGCCGTAGGCGACCGGGTTACCCTGCATATCGGGTCTGACGACTCTACTGCATATATCACAGCCGTCGAGCCACGGAAAAACTACATTATCCGCCGGTCAAGCAATCTGTCAAAAGAGGCTCATATACTGGCTGCCAACCTCGACCAGGCATTTCTCATCGTATCACTTAGCCATCCGGCCACGTCAACCACGTTCATCGACCGGTTTCTTGCCACAGCTGAAGCTTACAGTATCAAAACAATTCTTGTTATAAACAAAATCGACCTGCTTGAATCGGAAGATGAAGGAAAGGAACTTATCGAGGCTGTATCATATCTCTACAGATCAATCGGATATGAGGTTGTACTTGTCTCGGCGAGAGACGGACGCGGTGTGGAAACCCTGCGTAAACTGATGGAAGGAAAAATTTCGCTTCTCGCCGGCAACTCCGGTGTAGGGAAATCGACCATCGTAAACCGACTCATACCCGGCATGCGGCAGCGCACAGCCGAAATATCATCCGTACACGATACCGGCATGCACACTACAACATTTTCCGAAATGTTCCGTCTTCCAGGCGACAAAGGGGGATGGATTATCGACACCCCGGGAGTAAAAGGCTTCGGCACGATTGATTTCGATCCGACGGAAGTATCGCACTATTTCCCCGAGATTTTCGCTACCGGAGCCCTGTGTCGATACAGCGACTGCTCACACACCCACGAACCGGGATGTGCGGTGCGCGAAGCATTGGCTGACAACCGTATAGCACAATCGCGTTACAACAGCTATCTCAGTATAATCGACGATTCGTCCGATGACAAATACCGAAAACCATTTTAGCAAAAAAACCCTGTATTAACAATCCTCAATGAAACAATACGCTTTCATCACACTTTTATGCGCACTTTCGACCTTGTCGGCATGGGGCTGGGGACAGAAAGGTCACGATGTTACGGCCGCTATAGCCGAACGTCACCTGACACCGGTCACCGAAGCTAAAGTAGACTCACTGCTCGAAGGGAAATCACTTGTTTACTGGTCCAACTGGCTTGATAATGCCAGTCATACGCCAGAATACTCATACACAAAGACATGGCACTATAAAAACATAAACAAGAATGAACGCTACGAAGAAGCCGCGGCCAATCCTGCCGGCGATATCGTCACAGCAATAAAGTCGCAGGTTGAAATTCTCAACGGCACTGTATCAGCGACACACGCCGACTCTGTTCTCGCTCTTAAAATCATAATTCATACTCTCGGAGACCTCCATCAGCCCATGCATCTCGGGCGTGCGACCGACCTCGGAGGTAACCGCATAAAAGTCAAGTATTTCGGACGCGAAAGCAATTTACACTCGGTGTGGGATTCCTCACTTCCCGAGAGTGCCCATAAATGGAGCTATACGGAATGGGCCGACCAAATCGACCGCCTGCCTGATTATGCCATCAAAACTATTGTTTCGGGAGGCCCCGACAATTGGGCTAAAGAAACCATGTCGCACGCCCGAGAGATATATGAGGAAACTGAATCCTCCGACATACCGGCTATGAGCTACGACCATGTGGCTCGTTGGACTCCGGTTATTGAAGAGCAATTCCTAAAAGGAGGGCTGCGGCTTGCCCATCTGCTCAACACACTCTTCGACCCGGATTACGGCAAGTGACCAAAGTTATGATTTTGGTATAAAACCGTCGGTGCCAAGATACCGTCTTGCCCCGAGGAAACGGCGGCTGAAATAGCCGTTGTCAGGGAACTTCTGCCTGGCTATCCCCTGGGATGATGACGCATGTATCATCTCAACACTGCCCGTCAAAGGATCAACAGACACAACCATTCCAACGTGGCCTACCCTTCTGCTGACCTTACGACCGCTGAAAAACAACAGGTCGCCGGGTTTAACATCTTTTATGTCTACCTTGTCGCCTTGAGCGTACTGCGCTCGCGAAGTGCGGTTGAGCGGCAAGCCGAAATTCTTGAACACATGGCTCGTAAACCCCGAGCAGTCGAAAGTCTTCGGCCCTGTTGCCCCCCACCTGTATCTCGCTCCGAGATAATTGGCGGCAAAGTCGCCCATCTGCCTGGCCAGACTGCTGTAGTCTGGCTCAGAAGACACGGTATCAGAAGCCTCCTGCGGAAGGACCATTGGAGCACGCCACACGGAAGATAATCCTACTGCTGAGTCTGAAGTCAGTCCGAGTTCCGGAACCGGAGTCAATGAATCAAGTCGTAACTGTTCGCCGACCGACTGAGACTCCAAAACCAGAGATCCGGCCAATACAGACGCCGCCACTATACAAGACAGTATTTTATTATAATTGAATCGACCCATCACGAATCATACTCTAACGAGAGTAATAACCATTTCAAAGGCCGACAAGTTCATTGCATTCCGTATCGTCCGACAAGCCTGTTATATTCTTCCTCAGCCTTAAACCTCACTATCATAGTATCGAGACGGGAACGCAGAATGCTGTCGGAGGATCTTAGAATCCACGACTGGAACTGAGTGAACGAGATACGCGTACCGGCGTCAAGCGACGGATAGTTCGCCGACATCGACTCGGCAAGACGCTTATTCACCACGGTCATGTCGATATCACCCAAGGCGGTCATCATCACGAGTTGCTCAGCCCCGTGGATACTGTCTACTTCTATAATTATTGTGTCACCGATTTCAGCGCTTATGTTGCGCAGTCGGTGCAACATTGGAGAATCTGCGGTCACAGTCACACGTTTTCCGGCAAGTTCGAGAGCCGATGTGACGGCAACGCCGTCAGAATCCACACGTTGCACAAGCACCTGACGGTCGAGATATACTGGGGTTGTGAAAGCAAAAGACGAGTCATAGTCGGCAGTCATAGGTGTGTCTGCCACTACCAGATCTACCAAGCCGTCTGCAAGAAGCCGCGATGCCTGCCTCCCTGAAGTCACAGGGTGAAACTTCACCGGCACTCCGTTTTCGGCTGACATAATACGCAGTGCATCATACGCAAAGCCCCCCAGAGTATCGTCATAACGGTACAATGTCATAGGCCCATATTCTATGGCCACATCAAGCGTGTCACCTCCGGAATTGCCAATTCTTGCAGCTGCGAAAGGTGCCGGTGTCGAACATTGCCTGAGCATGGCCATAAATCCGATTACAACAAGTAAGGACACCACGTACAGCACAATTTTGCCTCTACCCCGCGAACCTCCGAATATCTTATGTCTATTATCCGCACACATGTCAGTTTGCGAAATCTACCGATACCCCCATCTGAAAACGACGTGGGTCAAGAGGGTAATGAGGCATAGAGAAATAATTGTTACCCCCGAACAGCCCTTGGTTTACATGTGACATCATCACGTAAAAACGTGCTTTTCTCAGCTTCATGTTCACATAAGCATTTACGAAGGGATAATTCCCAAGTTTCATCTGACGTTGGTTGTAGAAAGCCATTGTCGCAGGCTGATAGTCGGGGGCGTAATAACGGGTGTAATAGTCGCAGTCGACACCCAACTGTACGTGCAACACTTTGGCAACCCTGAAAAGTATATAAAGATTACTGTATACTGCAAGGCGTGGCATCGGCAGCACGGCATCGTTGCTCGTCGTCTGGTAGGTAAGCCTGTTTTCCCAGTTTAGTATGCCGGCCCGCAGATTCTGCCTGATCGTGGCCGAGAATACCTGAACGTTGCCGCCGTCCTGAACAGGCATTGCATTTTCATTAAAATACAGACTGTTCTGTATGTTTTCCACCCCTATATCAATGTGGGTATCGGTTTTATTGAAATCGAGACGTCCGCCAAGTCGCAATTTACGGGTTTTACCAAAATCGTTATCCCATATAAAATGATTCGATGTATACTTCTCCATCAGATACGGGGCCTCGGTATTGGCAAAACGGCCATAAGCTGTCACAGCGAGTGTGTCCTTGAGAAGAGGCACACGCAAAGAGGCCTGACCGTTGACGTCTATATCACCGGCCACGCGCCCTATCAGCCCGATGCGTCCGGTTGCCTCATAACGCACCCATGTGCCGCGCTGTTTGGTCAGTTGTGCACCGGCCCATATCAGGTTGTCTTCGTAGGTTTCAGGTATTTTGCTTCCATATGGATAAGGAGTAAGACTTTCGTCACTTACGATACCATATACAGAGTCCGGATTTTGAGTAAATTTTCGGTGTTCGTAAGTCAGGAAAGCTGACAGTCCGGCTTTGGCGTATTTATTAAAACCTTCCAGGAGCGATACACCGAATGTGTTACGCACGGAATGGTATGAGGTCACGTCGTGAGTATGGGTACGCGACAAATAGAAATTCTCCCAGAATTCAGCCATCTCCGACCTGCTGGAATTGTCGAACACATGACGCGACTTCACGTAATCAAACGTCCAGATAAAACTGCTTACCGGAACGAACAGCTTATGCTCAATAGTGTCGTCCGGTATTGTATCGACTGGAGGCAAAACTCGCCAAAAGCCCACGTTGTAACGAGCATTAGCCAGAAATTCAAGTCCTGACACACGCGAATGGGCATCGGAAAGCCTTGTCGGAATGTTCTTTGGACTTACTTTGGCCGATCCTCCCTGTAGCTCTGCAGGGTCGAGAATATAAAGGTCGTCGGTTATGCCGCCGTTTTCTTTATTCAGATTGTTGTAATGGTTGAAGAATGTCTGTACTTCCAGACGGTCACCGATATACGAGCCGCTCAGCCCCCACGTCATACCTTTAGCGGCCTGATTGGCATACGCCCCTTTGGAATAGGGATAGTCAAGATTGGCACCGATCTGAAGCCGTTTGTTCACATTGCCTGAAAACACTGCCGTCAACCGGTCTTTTGAGTTGTCTCGGCCTCCTGCGGTGTTATAACTCATAAGCGTCATCGGAATTCTTGTGTTATAAAACGTATGATCGCCCATTGCCGGAATCCATGCCGCTATAGCGTCACGGAAAAAGAAGTCACTCATGGCCGGACGCTCGAAGTATATCATATTTCGACCCGGAGCACTCATATTGCCCGTTGTGGCATAGGCAGCGCTGAGAGACGACGGCACAGACCGTTGCCCATAGTTTTGAAACAGTGTGTCTATTGACGACGGCTCGCGCAGGCACAACGGCTCCAGCATTGTCCAGGCATACGATGGTGCGATCACCGGTTTCTTGGCTGCTCCGAGTGGGAGTGATGCAAGAAAAACAATTATAGCATATATAATGATTTTTGCTGTCTTCATTGTGGCAGCAAAGTTACCACTTTTTCTTTTTCGTCGAAAATATTAGCGCACAAAACGCTCATCTAACGCGAAACACAGGCGTCATGCGATTCACGATCGAGGAGATACCGTTTGGCGAATTCCCCACCTGAATAACCTCCGGGCGAAAAAATCCCGACAACACGGTGGCACGGGATAAATACCGATATAGCGTTTGATGCCACAGCTCCGGCCACAGCACGTACTTTCGTCTCAAAACCGAAGATTCGTGTCGCCAGCATCTTGTATGAAACCTTTTCGCCATATGGGATGCGTTCTATTTCCTCCCATACACGAATCTGGAAAGGTGTGCCTGCCAGCAGCATAGGCATCTTAAGCGAGGCACTACTGTCAGTAAAGAACCTGTCAAGCTGTTCCACGGCCTCATCGAGCGTGTCGCTCCAGCCGTTGCGATACGACGCATGGAGATAGCGTTGTATACGATGATCTACCAGATGACGGTGAGTAGCGTCATACCAGTCGCAAAGACAAAGCTTGTCACCATAGCAACCCAAAAGCAGGTTGCCTATCGGAGAGCTGTATATATGCGTGGTAATTTCCTCAAACATAGTCATTTTATAGTTTTATTGTTCATACATAAAAAAATTACTCGTCATCACGACGAATAATCTTCTTACCTTAAATCTAATACCATGAAAAACTGGTGCAAAGTTACGCACTATTTTTTAATCACCAAAATTTAGACAAAAAACATTTACTCTTTTAACATTATTTAGCATCCAAATGCGATGTGGAGTTCCAAATGACATGACTGAAAACAGACAGACATTTAACGGTCTCAAAAATTTAACGAAGTAATGTAACTTTGTCCGGAATAATGCGACTATAAGGGTAAACAGTGGCTTTAGCAGATGAATACAATATCATTATCCGGCTATCTGGCTACATTATGTGGTCAGAAACTTCGGCATAACATAGAGAGGTGTATTGCTCTTATCGTAAAATCAGTCTTGAATCCGACTGATAATATTTCAATATATCGACGAAGATACGCCGAGGCTGTAAGCAATTTCAGTCACTTGATTGACCGTATTTGTTTCGGATATTCAAGAACAAAGGCCGATTTTGACGACTTGCGGCAGGATGTGTTGATGAATCTTTGGGAATCAATGCCCCGGTTTCACGGTAACTGCTCAATGAAGTCGTGGGTGTACCGTCTGACACTCAATGTCTGCGTGTCGTCGTTGCGCCAGGCTTACAGAAGAGTACATACTGTGGCGCTCTCCGAACTCCTTGAAATCGTTGATTATGATACTGAACAAAAGGAACGATTCGCCGAATTGCATGAAGCCGTCAGCAGGCTGAATCCGCTCGATAAGGCCGTAATGATTTTATGGCTTGAGGAAGAAAGCTACGATAATATCGCCGAAATCACCGGGCTCTCAAGAGCGAACGTGGCAATACGCATTCACCGGGCAAAGGACAAAATCAAATCATTAATGGAAAAGTAATATGGATAATTTAAAAGACTGTTGGTGCAGGGCACGATTCCGAACCTCCTCCAACCATGATTCCGACAATCGCCGCAAAACGGCTCTTGCCACGCTTGCAGCCCACTATCAGAATTTTTCTACGATCTCATTCGTCATGGCATTGTGTCTGCCGCTCTGTTTGTGGAATGTCATGAAACTTGATGACGGATCCAACATAAGGTTTAAATTTGGCTTGGTGTTGTTCGGCATGTTGTATTTCCTTACGGCTTCGATGATGGATCGATGGCTGTACAAGGGCATTTCCCGAATAGATGTTGCAATCATGTCGGTTTCAGAAGTATGCAATCTGGCCTTCTACTACCGCAAAAAGCATCTCCAATTCATCGGGATTCTTCTCCCGATGGCCATAGGCTTTATCGGAACAATGATATGGATGCTTTCGGGGAATATTGGATTTATCTACGGAGCAGCTGCGGGTGCAGCTATAGGGGGAGCATTGGGCGTGCGTCAATTGATGGTATTTATGAAGGAATATCGCGATATAACAAACTGAGACTTAAATTATTTGTTGAAAATTTTAAAGAATCGAGAATCTCTTCTACCTGCTGGGATGTGAGTAGGCAATCATATTGGCCGCCACATTGGCAAGGAATTTTTTTTGGTTGGGTGGAGTTTTTTTAGTAAATTTGTCGGACATTGCAATGTTTCAATCAATAAGTACTTATCATGACTATCGTTGACAGATTTCTACAATATGTCAAATTTGACACTCAGAGCGACGAGTTGACCAACATGACTCCGTCAACTCCGGGACAGATGATTTTTGCCCAACATCTCGAAAACGAGCTTAAAGAAATGGGGCTCAGCAATATATCACTCGACGAGAACGGCTACCTGATGGCTACGCTTCCGGGTAATATCTCCGGACGCAAGGTGCCTACTGTAGGATTCATAGCGCATCTTGACACTTCACCCGATATGTCAGGGCACCATGTGTCGCCACGCATTGTCGAAAACTACGACGGATCATCCATTACCCTCAACACCGAAAAAGGAATTGTGCTCTCTCCGGACGAATTCCCCGAACTACTCAATTATGTGGGCCAGACACTGATTGTAACCGACGGCAACACCCTGCTCGGAGCCGATGACAAAGCCGGAATCGCAGAAATCATAACCGCAGTCGACTACCTCATCAAACACCCTGAAATCAAACACGGGGACATACGCATAGCCTTCAATCCAGATGAGGAAATCGGCAAAGGAGCCCATAAGTTTGATGTTGAACGTTTCGGGGCCGACTGGGCCTACACAATGGACGGCGGAGAAATCGGCGAGCTCGAATATGAGAACTTCAACGCCGCAGTTGCCCGTGTGACATTCAAAGGGCGCAACGTGCATCCGGGCTCAGCCAAGCACAAGATGATAAACTCGATACGCATTGCCAACCAGTTTGCCATAATGCTTCCGCGCTGGGAAACGCCCGAACACACCGAAGGCTACGAAGGCTTCTACCACCTTATATCAATCGAAGGCACAGTCGAGGAAACAGTGCTCACATACATCATCCGAGACCACGACCGCGACCGCTTCGAACGCCGCAAAAAGGAGCTTGAGCATATTGCACGCAAAATAAACCACGAATTCCCCGACTGCGTCACCCTCGAAATAAAAGACCAATACTATAACATGCGCGAGAAAATCGAGCCCGTGATGCATATCATAAGTGTTGCCGAACAGGCAATGCGCAATGCCGGAGTCACACCCAAGGTTGTGCCCATACGTGGAGGGACAGACGGCGCACAACTGTCGTTCAAGGGGCTTCCATGCCCTAATATCTTCGCGGGAGGCCTCAACTTCCACGGACGCTACGAGTATGTTCCGGTTGAGTCTATGCGCAAGGCTTCGGAGGTAATCGTCGAAATCGCACGCATAGTTGGCGAAGGAAATAACGACTGAACCACTGGGCACGGTGGCTGAAGCGACCTTGCGCCGTCCGCTTCTGGTGGTGGTCACCGGGCCGACGGCATCCGGCAAAACCGAGCTGGCCATTAGACTGGCAGAGCGCTACGGTTGCGACATCATATCGGCTGATTCACGCCAAATTTACCGTGGTATTCCCATAGGCACAGCCTGGCCGAGTTCTGAACAGCTCGGCCGGGTTCGTCACCATTTCATCGGGTATCTCGAACTGCACGAATATTATAGTGCGGCAATGTTTGAGAACGATGTAATGGAACTGCTTCCGAAATTATGGGAAAAGTCTCCGATACAGATAATGTGCGGGGGGTCAATGATGTATATTGATGCCGTGGTCAACGGCATCGACGAACTGCCAACCGTCTCCCCGGAAGTCAGGCAAATGGCCACGGACTTGCTGAAAGAGCATGGACTGGAGGCCGTGATTGACCGGCTGCGATACCTCGACCCCGACTATCTTACCTCTGCCGATATGTCGAATCACAGGCGGTTAGTCCACGCTCTTGAGATATCGGTCGAAGCCGGAGTACCTTATTCCACCCTTCGAACCGGCATGCGGCGACAACGCCCTTTCGACATCCTGAAAGTAGCTCCCGACTGGAGTCGCGAACAATTGTTTGACCGAATAAACCGACGGGTAGACAACATGGTTGAACAAGGCTTGATCGAAGAAGCTCGCAACGTCTACCACCTGCGACATCTCAATTCGCTCAATACCGTAGGATACAAAGAATTGTTCGCCTGTTTCGACGGCTCAATGGACCTCGGCACCGCAATCGCACGCATAGCCAAAAACACCAGGGTATATGCAAAAAAACAACTCACATGGCTCAAACGGGCCAACGACACAACCATGATTCCGCATGACCACGCTTATGATACAATAATAAAATCAATAGACAATCATTTATGAAGCACTTATATATTTCAGCCGTTATTCTCAGCTCCATGCTGGCTTGCGGATGCAGCCAGTCAGACCAGCAACCTGCCGGTCCCGAAGACATAATCCCCAAACCGGCCAAATACACCGACGCAGCCGGGGCATGGTCACCCAAAGGCAACACCACGCTGTCGATTGAAGGCCTTGACCGGGAAGACAGTCTCCGTGTGGCGGCCCGTATAAACTCAGCGCTTAAGCAGCCTGCAACAGCACCCGACGGCACCCAAGCCGACATTACGATGTCGTGCGTCCCTACCAGCGACAGCAGCGTCTCACCGGAAGCCTATACCTTGTCAGTGACCTCCGAAGGCGTGACATCACAAGCAACCGGTGCAGCAGGACTTTTTTACAGCGCCGTGACACTCGCCGAAATGCTTGAAGCAGGTAACGGCAATGTGAAATGTACTGAAATCGTCGACACCCCGCGTCTCCAATACCGAGGCATGATGCTTGATGTGTCGCGCAACTTCCGCGACACAGCATTTGTCCGCAAACAGATCGATGCCATGGCTCGACTCAAGCTAAACAACCTGCACTTCCATCTCACCGACGGAGCAGGCTGGCGAATGGAAATAAAGCGCTATCCCCGCCTTACCGAGTATGCAGCATGGCGCAAAGGCAAGACATGGAAAGACTGGAATGCTGCCGGCAACCTTTATGTCGAATCCACCGACCCGGAGGCTGAAGGCGGTTTCTATACCCAAGATGAGCTCCGCGACCTCGTCAAGTATGCTGCCGACCGTTACATCAACATTGTACCCGAAATCGAGATGCCGTCACATTCCGAGGAAGTGACCGCCGCATATCCCGAACTGTCGTGTACACATGAACCCAAAGGTCAGTCAGACTTCTGTCCCGGCAACGAAGCCACTTTTGAGTTTATCGAAAACGTCCTGTCGGAAGTCATGGATGTGTTCCCCTCTAAAATGATACATATCGGGGGCGATGAGGCACCAAAAACCGCCTGGCGAACCTGCGCCCTCTGCGCAGCACGAATGAAAACGGAGGGATTGAAGGACGTCGATCAGTTGCAGAGCTATCTCATTCACCGTGTCGAGCGTTATCTCAACGACAACGGGCGTGACATGCTGGGATGGGACGAGATAATGGAAGGAGGACTTGCGCCGAACGCCACTGTGATGTCGTGGCGTGGCACTGAAGGCGGCGAACGTGCCGCAGCCGACGGACACAGGGTGATCATGACTCCCGGGCGTTACTGCTACCTCGACGGATATCAGGATGCTCCTTCAACACAGCCCGAAGCCATCGGAGGCTATCTGCCGCTTGAACTTGCCTATAGTTACGACCCGACCGGCGGCATGTCGGAAGAAGTAGCCCCCTACGTCTACGGCCTGCAAGGCAATCTTTTCACCGAATATGTCCCTACAGCCGAACATGCCGAATACATGCTTTATCCGCGAATGTACGCAATCGCAGAACGAGCCTGGAGCCCGGCAGAGACAACCGATTATGCCGATTTCCGGCGACGCGCCTCGTGGCTTGCATCCGATATGCGTTCGCACGGATACACCACGTTTGACATAGACAACGAGACCGGCAACCGTCCTGAAGCATTGTCGGAGATAGAACATCTCGGGCGCAATGCGTCAATCGAATACACTCTCAAACCTTGGGCAAACTATCCGGCCAACGGCGATTCTACCCTGATTGACGGACTTCGCGGCGGTTGGAACTATAACGATGCCCGCTGGCAGGCTTTTGTGGGAAAAGGTATGGATGTCACGCTCGACCTCGGAACTGAGAAAGATCTTTCGTCCGTATCAGCAGACTTCATGCAGATATGCGGCCCGGGTGTATACATGCCTGCAAAAGTGATTATATCAGCCGGAAACGACCGCGACAGCCTGATACAACTCTCTGAAATCGATTACAATGTTGTACGCGACTCTGTGGTAAGCTTCAAGAATTTCGGATGGGAGGGTCAGGCACGCGCACGCTATGTGCGTTACCGGGCTATACCCGACTCGGTTCATAGCGGCGTTCTCTTCACCGACGAAATCGTCGTCAAGTGACGAAAATGGTTGCTTTTCCGATAATTATGGTTAGTATTCCACATAAACAAAGTGCTACCTTTGCATGGCAAATAATCATAATTAGAAATGGAAGACAATGATATGAAAATGAAAACCGTATCCGCCAAGGAATTCGGGGGCGAACGGGCACTTTTTGCAGTTAGGGATGTCAAGCTTGACGGATGCACATTCCACCCGGGAGAGTCAGCTCTGAAATGCACATCGAACATACATGCCGAACGATGTCTTTTCGAAGGGAAATACCCGTTCTGGCATACCGACGGATTCGAAATTTCCGACTGCACATTCACTGCAGGGGCACGTGCGGCATTGTGGTATTCACGCAACCTTATCATGCGACACACTCGCATAGACGCGCCCAAGATGTTCCGCGAAATGGACAATCTCGTCATCGAGGATGTGGAAATCCCAGACGCCCGGGAAACCCTTTGGAGCTGCCGTGGTGTGAAGCTGCGCAATGTAAAGGCTGATAACGGCGACTATCTGTTTGCCCATAGCTCGGACATCGATATTGACGGATTTGAGCTGCATGGCAACTACTCGTTCCAATATTGCCGTAACGTGACCATCCGCAACGCTCGCATCGATTCTAAAGACGCGTTCTGGGAGACCGACAATGTTTGTGTCTACGACTCGGAAATCAACGGCGAATACCTCGGCTGGCACTCGAGAAATTTACGTCTCGTGCGCTGTCGTATCAACGGGACACAGCCTCTTTGCTATGCTGAAGGCCTCGTCATGGAGGACTGTGAAATGGGCGACGAATGCGATCTCGCATTCGAGGATTCATCGCTGACAGCCACAGTTAAATCTGGAATTGTCAGCGTCAAAAATCCACGCACCGGTTCAATAAGCGCATTGGCCATTGGCGAGGTAATCACTGACTGCAATATTCTTCAACCGGCAGACTGCAACATTTCAACAGAGATATGAACCGATTTGACCAAGCTCCCGACCGAATCGGATCGGGATGCCTGAAATGGGACACCGTGCCGTCCACCGACATCATACCGATGTGGGTGGCCGACATGGACTTCGCAACCGCACCGATAATAATCGAAGCCCTTAAACGCCGTGTTGACCACGGCGTTTTTGGATATACGCATGCCGACCGAACTTATTATGAAGCTCTTCAGCATTGGTTCAGGCAACGCCACGACTATCTCATCGATCCCTCGATGGTCATACTAACACCCGGAGTCGTGCCTGCGCTGTCGGCAATCATAAAGGCACTCGCTCCAGAAGGCAGCGGAATTATTGTACAAACACCGGCCTACAATTGCTTCTTCTCTTCAATTCGAAATAACGGATGTGAGATTGTCGACAACCCGCTCAGACGTATGGATATTGACAAGGGCCTTTTCACATTTGAGATTGATTTCGATGATCTCGAAGCAAAGGCCGCACTGCCGTCGACACGTCTCATGTTGCTCTGCAATCCACACAATCCGGCCGGACGTACATGGAGCCGGAACGAGCTTGAACGGGTAGCTGACATATGCCGACACAACGGCGTTACTGTCGTGTCAGATGAAATCCATTGCGAACTAACTTGCCCGGGGCATAACTACACACCGTATGCTACAGTCGACCATAATGCCATCGTATGTCTTTCGCCATCCAAAGCTTTCAACACAGCCGGCCTGCAGATAGCCAACATAGTGTGTCCGTCGCAAGAAATCAGAGATATAGTTGACCGCGCAGTCAACATAAATGAAGTGTGCGACGTCAATCCTTTCGGAATAGAAGCTCTCAAAGCCGCATATAGCAGCCAGGGAGCACAATGGCTCGACGACCTGCGAGACTACCTGTGGGAAAATTACCAAACGATGGCAGCTATGTTGCGGGAGCATCTTCCGGAATGTCCCGTAACAAAGCTCGAAGCCACTTATCTGCCTATCATAGATGTGACAACATTCACCGATGATTCAGAGCAACTTGCTTGCTCGCTTATGGAAAAAGCCAGAGTGTGGGTAAATCCGGGAGAAATGTACGGTTGCGGCGGCTATCTTCGCGTAAACATCGCCTGTCCGCGTCAACGGCTGGTTGAGGGAATCACCCGACTGACCGGTTATCTGCGTCAATTAAAATGATCGAACTGATCCAAAGCGGAACACCTCTTACTGCACGTCAGCGTTTCATGCTGACGTGCAAGTTGTCATGGCCGGCCATAATGGCACAACTGTCGAGCATACTGATGCAATATATAGATGCGGCAATGGTCGGTCGTCTTGGGGCTGATGACAGTGCGGCAGTCGGACTCGTTTCCACCAGTCTGTGGCTATTCTGGGGCATATGTTCAGCCGCCATTGTAGGCTTTTCAGTCCAGGTATCCCACCGCATAGGGGCAGCTGACTACCGGGGGGCACGTGCCGTGCTTCGTCAGAGTCTGTTGGGAGCTCTCGTTTTGGGTACGATCATGGGACTTATAGGCATATCCGTGGCATGGCCACTCCCCCACTGGCTCGGGGGAACGGAAGCAGTCAACCAAAAAGCATCGATTTATTTCATGATTTTCGTGGCCGCACTACCTTTGCTCACATTTAACTATCTCGGGAGTGCAATGTTGAGGGCATCCGGAAATATGAAGACTGCGGGCGGTCTTAACGTTATGATGTGCCTGCTCGATATATTTTTCAATTACTTCCTGATCTTTCCTTCGCGTACCGTCGAAATCGGAGGTGCCTCCATACTACTGCCCGGAGCAGACCTCGGCGTGCCCGGTGCGGCTCTCGGCACAGTATGCGCCGAGGCTGTGACTGCGACAGCCGTAATGTGGCAGACCTGCTGGCGACAGCGCGAACTTGCCATTTTCGGGCATCGTTCTGTAAAGGACGAAAAACGCAACCTTACTGCATTCATACCAACAGGTCGCGTACTCAGAAACGCCGTAAGGGTTTCGGCCCCTATGACACTCGAACATGCAGTAATATGTGGTGCGCAGATAGCCGTAACTGTCATAGTTGCCCCTTTGGGTGTTATGGCAATCGCGGCCAACTCGTTTGCCGTGACAGCCGAAGCTCTATGCTATATGCCGGGTTACGGTATTGGCGATGCAGCATCGACACTCGTCGGCCAGAGTTATGGGGCTAAGCGTCCTGAACTCGCACGCCAGTTCGGTTATATGACCGTGGGACTTGGCATGGCGGTAATGTCATTGATGGGAATAATAATGTGGATAGCGGCGCCATGGGTTATGGAAGTGTTCACTCCCGTAGCCGACATTCAGGCATTAGGAACGTCGGCATTACGAATCGAGGCTTGGGCCGAGCCAATGTTTGCCGCAGCTATCGTCAGCTACGGAGTTATGGTCGGTGTGGGCGACACAATTCTCCCCGCCGGAATGAATTTCGGAAGTATTTGGCTTGTCCGCATCCCACTGTCAGCGTTTCTTGCCCCGATTATGGGACTCAACGGTGTCTGGCTTGCCATGTGTATCGAACTATGTTTCCGAGGAGCCATATTCCTTTGGAGGCTCTTCTCCGGAGCATGGCTGCGCCACGGCCTTGTCACGACAACATAACACTCATTTCTACAGAAGAAAAACATCCGGCCCCGCAAAGCGGAACCGGATGCAGTTTTTTAATTGAATCGCTTGCTTTAAGCTTTCACCTTGTCAACAATGGCCTTGAAAGCCGCGGGATTGTTGAGTGCAAGGTCGGCAAGCACCTTACGGTTAATCTCGATACCGGCCTTGTGGATCAAGCCCATGAGCTTGCTGTAGCTGAGATCCTCCATGCGTGCGGCAGCATTGATACGCTGAATCCAGAGGGCACGGAAATTACGCTTCTTGTCCTTGCGGTCACGATAGGCGTAAGTAAGACCCTTTTCCCAGGTGTTCTTTGCTACGGTCCACACATTCTTGCGGCATCCATAGTAACCGCGTGTGAGTTTGAGGACTTTCTTGCGACGAGCTCTTGAAGCTACATGATTTACTGATCTTGGCATTTTTAATGTTGATTTTTGACTGGCAGCGTCCACCGCATCGCGGAGGCTCTTGAAATGCTGGCCACTCGGTTAATGAAATCGGGGATTATAAAATCACGCTTTGGTTTCGATTGGTCAAAAGAGAGCGGATAGGAACTCTGATTACTTCAGTGCGAGAAGCTGGAGCACATTCGACTTGTCGCTATTGGCAACAGTACCGAAGTGAGTCAGGTTGCGTTTCTGCTTCTTGGTCTTCTTGGTCAGGATATGACTTTTGAAGGCATGTTTTCTCTTGATCTTTCCTGATCCGGTAAGG
>CAZAZA010000047.1:0-20972 GCA_964489495.1 uncultured Bacteroides sp. | reverse complement strand
AAGGTAGCCACACGTTGCGAAACGTGAAAATCGCCCTCAACTTCTATTAACAATCAAAGGGTACTAATTGTGTACTGAATGGGAAAATAAAGGCAAAACACGCCAAACCAATCAAATTTTATAAATCTATAAGTTGTTGATATTCATTGCGGTTAGCTCTGTTGAGTTGTATGTGTTTTCTATGCGTTGGGTTATCATATGTTCTGTTCAAATCGTTCAACGATGGGGGTGAATTGCAAATATTTACAGCCTATTCCCTTAAAAAAATGATAGAAATCCAATGGATATTCACTATTGTAATCATTGACGACAGCCATTGCATTCCACTCTATGCCATAACGATTTAGCAACCGAATCCCTCGCATAACTCTAAGGAAACTTCCTTTTCCTGTTTCTGTTTTTCGATATTCATCATGAACATCCATGTCTCCATCTATCGAAATGCCAACAAGCCAATTGTTCTTTTTCAGGAATCTACACCACTCATCATTAAGCAGGGTGCCATTCGTTTGTAAACTATTTGATATTATGCGATTAGATGAATACTTAATTTGTAGTTCAACCGCTTTTTTATAAAAGCCAAGGGGAAGTATTGTTGCTTCTCCACCATGCCAAATGAAATCTACACGATGACCTTCGGGATGAGAAAGGATATATTTTTTAATATAGTTCTCTAATGTTTCAAGAGTCATTATTGTTTTACCAGAATAACCTAATTCGCTGGCCTTGTCAATATAGTAGCAGTATTTACACCGCAAATTACAAGTAGATCCAACAGGCTTGGCTATGATTGAGAATGGGGCAAACTGATTGACCCCATTCTCAGATGTATTATTTATAAAGCAGGACATTAGAGATCTTATAAATATTACTTTAATGTAACCTCCTCAACAAATGGGCGGTAGAATCCCATAGTTCTATCAAGGAATACTTTTTCCAAAGAATCTGTTAGTTCTTTGTTATCCGAAGCCAAATTATTTAATTGAGACGGATCTTTAGTAAGGTTGAATAATCCGTTTTCACCAAGGTTGCCGAGCTCATTCCCGGTAAGGTTTGTTTTCGGTCCGTCGTATGCCGGCATAAAAACATAGTCTCCGCTGCGCAGAGCCAGTTTACCTTGGTTCTCAATTATATAATCTTGCCTACCGTTCAAGTCTTCTCCAAGGAAAGATGACAGTAGCTGCTTGCTATCCAATCCTTCAGGAACATTTGCATCAATCAACTTGCCGATAGAGGCAAATAAATCCATTTGGCTGACAAGAGCATTTGATACAACAGGAGTTACTCTATTTTTCCAATATACTAACAAGGGTATATGTGTTCCGCCATCATAAAGGCTGTATTTACCTCCACGCAGACCTCCCGCTGGTTTATGGTCGCCTACAAGTTCCGCAGCATTGTCTTTGTATCCGTCATTCAGAACAGGCCCGTTATCACTACTGAAAATGATTATCGTGTTGTCCAATAAGTTTAAGCGACGTAATTCTGAAACAAGTTGACCAACACACCAATCAGCCTCGATAATGGCATCACCGCGCGGACCCATTCCTGAAGTTCCTACAAATCGTTTATGAGGTGCTCTGGGAACATGGGGTTCATGCAATCCGTAATAGAGGAAAAATGGTTTATCCTTGTTCTCTTGTAGAAAACCTTTAACTTGCCCCACGAAATAGTCTGCCATATCTTCATCAATCCACCGTGCTGATTGACCGCCTTTCATGTATCCGATACGAGGTATGCCATTGACAATTGCGTTATTATGTCCATGTGCCCATGCCATTCTAATCATTTCAGGATTGTCAATGGCGGATGGTTCTCCTTCAAAATTGTTCTCATAATCAACAAATATTGGATCATCAGGGTCGAGATTAACAACTCCACCATTTTCAACAAACACTGTAGGCACACGGTCATTTGTCGCAGCAATCAGGCAGGAATAATCAAACCCGATTTCTTTAGCACCCGGTCGAATCGTATCATTCCAATTGACATTTCCAGAGCCCATTCCGAGATGCCATTTGCCAATTGCGCCTGTTACATAGCCTGATTGCTGCATCATTTTGGGTAATGTGGGCTGTTCAGTCGATATGACTAAAGGTGCATCCCCGGGTAGAATTTTAATGTCATCTCTCCAAGGATACATTCCCGTCATCAGTGCATAACGGCTGGGGGTCGATGTTGATGATGATGCGTATGCATTAGTGAATGTTACTCCATTATTAGCCAAACTGTCAATGTTAGGAGTATTAATGGTTTTGGAGCCATAAAAACTAACGTCACCAAAACCTAAATCATCCGCAAGAATGACAATCACGTTTGGCTTTTCAACGGGTAATCTCTTTTGTTGTTGACAGCTGCAGCATGCCAATAAAAGTAGCCCTGCTACTGTATAGCAAATCTTTTTCATTTTTTTCTATCGGGATTAGGATATACCATACACTTCGCAGCCCAATTATCATAGTCACTACTTAGTTTAGCAACTATCTCTGGATATTTGTCCGCAAGGTTAACTTTTTCTGTACGATCTGTATTTAAATTATAAAGTTCCCAAGGTATAGACTGTTTGGCTCTGACTATTTTCCAACCGTCATTGCTTATCAGTGCGGCCTCGTTGAAATGTTCAAATGCTACATAATCATGCCTTTTCACTTTTTCACCCTGAAAAATAGAATTTAGACTTTTACCTTCCATTGGAATGATGTTATGTCCTTTGTACTTAGTAGGATATGTAGCACCCGCAATGTCAACGCAAGTTGACATAAGGTCGATGACATGGCATATTTCATCAATTACATACCCTTTTGCTGTTTTTATTCCCTTAGGCCAATGTGCAATACAAGGGGTGCAGATTCCACCTTCATAGGATTTTGCTTTCCAATATCTAAATGGTGTATTCGCAACATTAGCCCATTCAGCACCTAAGGATGCATAGGTTGTTTCCGGACCAGGCATCAATTCTTTGTTCTTGACATAGACTATAGGTCTGCCATCGCGTGTCATATCCGGCCTGTCATTCTTCCCGGGGATCATATTTTGACATTCTTCCGGACTACATCCATTGTCGGATAAAAACAATATCAATGTGTTATCCAGTTTTCCAGAACTTTCGAGGGCGTCTATGACTTTTCCAATACCTTGATCCATCCTGTCAATCATTGCGGCATGTACTGCCATTGCTCTCGCATCCCATTCTGCGGTAAGATTATCTTCCCAACTATCAGAAAACTGTCGTTCAGTAAGATAATTATTACTATCTCCGAATATACCGAGCTCCAGCATTTTATCATATCTGGCATTACGAATAGAATCCCATCCGACTGTGTATGTATCTTTATACTTTTCAATATCTTCGGGAAGGGCATGTAAAGGCCAGTGAGGTGCGGTATATGATAAATACATGAAGAATGGGGTGTCATCGGATTGCAGTATTTCTTCCGCAGCTCGATCTGAAAGTGCATCAGTGATGTAGTATCCTTCCGGAACACTTTCAATAGGCACTTCACCCTCAACAAGACTGAATGGATCATAGTAATTAACTACGCCATATATTGTTCCATAATGTGTGTCGAAACCTCGATTAACAGGATAGTTGCTTAAATCAGTGAATGTTTCATGTTGTACCTGATGATTAAGCCAGTCACGTTGATCTTCTCTAAGAGGTGTCTCTGCTACATGCCATTTACCTATCATTGAGGTTCTGTAGCCTGCATTTTTGAGAACTTCAGGAATAGTCACCGCATCACGAGAAATTGTTCCTCGGTATCCGGGGAGTTCTTCATCAAATGTCATGCGGCCAATACCGGCCTGATGCTGATAAAGACCGGTAAGCAGTGATGCCCGACTTGGGCAACTTCTGCTGGCATTATAAAAACGATTAAAGCGCAATCCATTCTCGGCAAGACGATTAATGTTTGGCGTATTGATTTCACCACCATAACATCCTAAGTCAGAGTAGCCAAGATCATCGGCGAGAATAACCAGTATATTTGGTTTTTCTTGAGCCTGTAAGCTGGAGAACGACAGACCAAGAAACAATGGTATCGATAATACTGAAGGAAATTTCATTATAGAGTATTGTTTGATAAAACAGGTGTATTATTACGTTTGAAACAGTTATCAATCCTCTCAGGACATAGCATTTGCCACAAAGATGCTACCGTCCACCCGGGTGCAAAAATATCATTATAGAACCCTTTGCCATTTTTACCATAATCCCATGTAGTATGTTGGATAACTTCAGGGTAATATCCAGCTTTGGCAATGTCGTACATATTGTCTTCAGTTGGCATAAGCTGAAGCATTGATGTTTTTATTACATTTGCAAAGTTAGAGAAGCGAGGTTCTGAGTAATGAATTGATAACTTGTCAAGAACCGTAGCAAAGTCGAAAATAAAAACATCAATATGATTATTTTCAACAGATACATTACCCCAGCCTCTCGACTTGAATCCGACATCTCCGAGCATTTGACCTTTCGAGAAAGGCACATCCCACATATAGTACCAAGACAGACAAAAATATGCAGCTTTCTTGCACTGTTGTAGATTGTGTTCGTGCTCTTTGCCATTTGTTACGCATGCAAGGTAGTACATCGCTGTTGTCGCATACAGCGACGCCTCTTTGTCTTCGCAATTTGCGTCAAGTGTCGATGAAAAGTAATCACCTTTGGAAATCAGTTCATTTTCAAGATAATGGCCTGTATTTCTCGCACATTCGAGATATTTTTTATCACCAAAATAATCATAAGCCATTGTGAGAGGCAAGGTTGCTGATGGAGTGCTGCCGCCGGTCGGGTCAACATGAGTTTTATCAGCTTTGAATTTTCTCGGATAACTTCCGTCCTCATTCTGTAGACTTACAATATTATCCATAAGCTGTCGGATTTTTGCTTCCCATTTCGGATGCTTCCGCCCTTTATTCTGTTCGTAGTTGAGCCAAGAGAGTATTGCATACGCTCCTTCTGATTGACGTCTTATACTTAAGACATCACTTTCTTCATTCTTACTCAGTCTGACATTTTCCCTGAAATAACCATCATCAGTGAATCCATTCTGTAAAACACTGTTAAATATTGCATTAGCCTTTTTAGTAAGTTGCTCGCGACCGGTTGTTTCCCCGTATTCGAAGGCATTAAAAGCATTAAGAAGGACACGACCAACAAAACCTACCTGATAATTTTCGGTATTTGCACAGTCATCTGTACGCATACGCATACCAGAGAAGTATTTCAAATCATAGTCATCTACATAGCTATCAATAAAATATGTCGACATACACTTCATTGCGTCTTCCCGACTCATTGCATCATCCATTGGTTGAGGTTGCATGACATCGTATGAATATGTCCATGTATCGGCTACGAATTCTGAATAATCATTGTTAATACTTTTCCGTATCTGCCATTTTAATGCTATGGAATCTCCTTTTTCAATTTGTTGGAAGGCATATACCGGATCGATAAGGGTCAGCTTTCTGATATATCTTTTAGGTGTTTCGCTATATGGAAACCCATACACCAACGAGGAACAACCACATTTATTAGAAAATCCTATAGATCCCACCGATGTTGTACTCGGAAGAATTACTTCACCGGATTGATTCTGTGGAACACAATCATGTGCATTATTGTCTACATCAAGTCTCATAACAGTCATTCCACACTTGTTGACCGTATCATAAATCCCCGCAAGAGGTGTGCTGAGTCGATCTTCTCTTACGCACCAACTATTCGATGTATGAAACGCCGGAGCACCTTTGGGTGAACGAAGATTACGATGATACCAAAATCCGGGCATATAGAACTCACATTCTTCTGTCTTCATTCCAGTATTTATAGTATCCGTCAGATTAAACCAACAAGTCTCTTTTGCCTTGATATTCAGTGTGATATTTGTAACATCACCTTTGCTTTCGACTTTGCGGTCAATGATTAAGGGTAAATCCTTATCATTGACCAGTCGACCATCCTTTCCCTTTAATAGGACAAACTCTGTGCTTTTTTTCCCGGGATACTTAATTGCTACATGGGTGGATGCAACAACTATAAATGCATGGGACATTAAAAGTCCCATGCAAAATCCTAACAATCTTTTTACCATAAATTAGTTACACATGTGCGGTTTAATAATCGATTCCTTATCGGCTTTAATGCGATATATACCACTCTGAGGCTCTTTATCAAAGAGCAATGATACAATGCGTGTACGTCGTGGTGATACTACACTGTCAGAATTATGTACGTGATAGACATATCGATAGTTACCATTCGCATCTTGGAATATATCACCGTGTCCTGATCCTTTTTCACCAACAATATTCTGATGTATTATCGGGTTGTCCGGATTCTTGGTCCAAGGTCCCATTGGTGAATCCGCAGTGGCGTAACCCACTGCATAGTCCGGACTCATGAAATGATTGGCAGAGTAGAACAGATAATACTTGCCGTCAAGTTTTATCACGGTGGGTCCTTCCATGATTGGCGCACTATCATATGCAGGTGTCGCCTCCCATGCCTGATCGTTCTTAAAACAACGTGTTAGAGTGCCATCTACAATCTTCCCTGTCTGTGGATTAAACTCAGCGACCCAAAGGAAGTTTCCGTGATCAAATCTGACATGATACAGATACCATTTACCATCGTCGTCCTTAAAAAGGAATGAGTCTATGTTCTTTTCAGAGCCGTCGATAGGAGTAATCTCGGTTTGAGTATAGAGGCCGGCCAAACTATCCGATTGAGCGAATACAGTTTGTTCGTTAGCCGTATATGTAAGCCAATACTCATCTCCGCTCTTTATAATCTGCGGAGCCCAGAATCCTTTGTCTCCAAATGACCCATTACCGGCTATTAGAATCATCGAGTCAGCCTTGGCCGGTTGCCATGTCTTCAGGTCTTCGGACTCAAGAAGCGCAAATCCAAGAGGCTCGCGATTTCTTGTTCCGGTAAGATAGAACTTATTGTTCTCCACGAATACCGTCGGGTCTGCGTAGAATATCTCTTGGGGAGAACGATTGTTGTCTTCCACAGACATTGTTTTAGAGCTTTTGTCGGTTCCACATGACAAACAACATATAAGAGGTATTGTCGCCATGCCTGCAAGAACCATGCTTGTGATTGGTTTTAGCTTATACATGATATCGTTGGTTTTATTGATGGTGCAAAGGTATGTCAAAGATGCAGCCCTATCGGGTAATCCTGTTTTGATTTCAGGTAATAATGTCCAATATCAGCGTTTTGCGAAACTTTACCTGCCGTCATTAGACATTATTACCGATATTAAACACAATTTTACCCATCCATAGGTAGGTTTGTTAAATAACTTTGCGACAGAAAAAAATACCTAATCAATCATGAAAATTAAGTATCTTGCAACATTCATCTCAGCGGCCATCGCACTCAGTTGTTATGGTTCATCATCAGAGCCGGTAAGTTTGCCGCGTCCTGAATATCCCCGACCTCAATTTGAAAGAAAGGATTGGACTAATTTGAACGGGGAATGGAGTTATACTTTTGACTTCGGAAAAAGCGGAAAAGAACATGGTTATTCTGAATCGACGGGTTTTCAGAACTCAATAATTGTTCCTTTCTGTCCTGAAAGCACTCTGTCAGGAGTAGGTCACACCGATTTTATCAACGCTATGTGGTATCATCGGAATCTTTCGATTCCTGAAGATTGGGATGGAAAAAAAGTCCTCCTTAACTTCGGCGGCGTTGATTATCGTGCGGAAGTATTCATCAATGGCAAATCACTGTTCACTCACTATGGAGGTGGCGCATCTTTTGCCGTTGATTTAACTGACGCTCTTAAATATGGTGAAAACAATGATTTGGTTGTCTATGTAGAGGACGAAGTGAAATCTTGGCAGCAGCCTCTCGGCAAACAATCTCGTCGTCTCAATTCTTATGCGTGTTTCTATACTCGCGTTACAGGTATCTGGCAAACCGTTTGGCTTGAAGCTGTTGATCAGCATGCTTTAAAGCAGTGCCGAATTACTCCTGACCTTGATGGAAACCAGTTCGTATTTGAGCCAAAGTTCTATAATGTTGATGGTTCGTCAAAATTCAACATCAAAATTAAGGATGGCAACAAGGTTGTATGCGAAAAAACCACACCCGCCAGCAATAGCTCATTTATAACTGCTGAAATAAAGAAAGCCAAAACATGGTCGCCTGAAGATCCATTCTTATACAATATTGAGTTTTCAGTAATCAATAAGAATGGGGAAACTATAGATAAAGTAAACTCATATGCGGGAATGAGAAAATCAGAACTGCGCAACGGAGTTTTTTATCTGAATAACAAGCCTTATTATCAGAGACTTGTACTCGACCAAGGTTATTATCCTGACGGTCAATGGACTGCTCCGACCGATGAGCAACTCAAAAGGGATATTGAACTCGGCAAGGCTGCCGGATTCAATGGAGCAAGACTCCATCAGAAGGTATTTGAACCTCGCTATTTTTATTGGGCGGATAAACTTGGATACCTGACTTGGGGTGAATCAGCAAGCTGGGGAATGAACTGGACTGATAAGGTTGCAGCTCGCAATATGCTGGCTGAATGGCATGAATGTATTGATCGTGACTACAATGTGACATCACTAATCGCATGGTCACCCTTGAATGAAACTTGGATTAAAGATGTTGATGGTCAGCGCGATCGATTAACAAATGACCTTTATTTCATGACCAAGAATCTGGACAGAACCAGACCTGTGGTTGCATCCAGTGGTGGACATCATGCCGGTTTCACTGATATTTACGCTGAACATATATATGTTCAAGATCCTGTAGCCCTTTACAATCAGCTTAGCCTAAATTCTAATGGAAAGCCTTGGATTCACCACCCGAAAGAGAGTGCCGAATACAAAGGTGAGTGCTATATGATTGATGAATTCGGTGGTATTCAATGGAATAAGAAAATGGATGCACCGGAAGTAGCGACAGAGGATGCTTTTTGGGGATATGGCCAAGCTCCCCAAAGTCTTGACGAATACTATAAGCGTCTGGAAGAACAGGTTAATGTCATTTTAAGTCTTGATCATATCGCCGGCTTCTGCTATACTCAGATAGTTGATGTCGAATTGGAGAAAAATGGTATTTATACCTATGATCGCTCGCCAAAATTTGATGTAGAACGGATTAACCGGATTTTCTCCAAACCAAGAGAACAGGCAAGAGCTGAAGTAGAACAGATGCTCTCGACCAGAAAAGAAGTATCTCAGGCTACTAAATAATCTAATTCAATAACAATAACTAAAACAAACCAATCACTATGTGTAAGAAAACTTTACTCCTAACGGCTGCCTTAGTGAGCAGCTTCGGAGCAGTTGCACAGGCACTTCCTGATGGGACAACCTCGCTGCTCCCGGCAGGTGTTACAGCTAACATCGGCCAAGAAAAAATGTTTGTCAAACAGAAAAATCTCTGTGTGGCAGGTTCTCCCTCAAAGGGATACAAGGCATATTTTTCCGCCACAGACGCAGATCACGGCGAAGAATTATGGGTGACAGACGGTACTCCCACAGGCACCCATATGGTAAAAGACATCAATCCCGGTGTCGCAACCTCAGACATCCAGTGGCTGACCAGATTCAATGACAAGGTCGTATTTTCCGCTAAGGACGACGAAGATAACGGCTCGGAGCTTTGGATCTCAGACGGCACCGAGGCAGGAACATACATGATAAAAGATATTCATGACTTCGGTTCAAGCAACCCCATCGCTTTCTGCCAGATGGACGAAACTCATTTCGTATTCTTCGCTACTGACGGCGAAAGCGAATTTGCTGCATCGACCCCCCAGCGTTGGCTCTGGATCTCAGATGGCACAGAGGAAGGCACAAAACTTGTCAAAGCGGTAGATTGTATCTATCCCGGTGTCGAAGACGGTGACCATCGTTATGGCTCTATCATGCGCGTTGGCCGTAAAGTATTCTTCAAAGGCAACGAATCCGACAAGTCCGGCGTTACGCACGGCGAAGAACTCTGGGTAACAGATGGTACTGAAGCCGGCACCTATCTGGTAAAGGATATCAACATCGAGCCCGATAACGCCAAGGGTGATGGTCAGTCAACCTTGAATCCCGCACTCTGCCACCTGCAGAACTTCTACAACGAGAAAGTTTTCTTCAAAGCATGGTCGCTTGAATCAGGCAACGAGCCTTGGGCTTCAGACGGAACTGAAGAAGGCACTTACGAAATCTTCAACACCAATCCTGCCATCAATGCTAATGGCCTTGGCGAAGGCGGTAACGCAACTATGGTTGGTGAACCCTACAACGGATATATCGTATTCCGCTCTAAGAGTCCTACAATCGGCAATGAGCTCGCTTGGACAAACTGCGAAAAAGGCAACATCGGATGGAAGGATCTTAATCTCATTCCTACAACCGAAACCCACCACTCCGCACCTGATAACGGAGTTGTATTCGATGGCGTATATATCTTCTGCGCTAATACCGGATTAGATGCTACTATCGAGACTTGCTTCGGTGGCGAACTACATTGCTTCGACGGTGAAAAAGTTTGGATGCAGGACGACTATGCTCCCGGTGCTGCCGGTTGTAACTGGGCGAAGGAACTTACTGTTGCCGGTGGTTCACTCTACTGGTGGAATGAAGGCTCACTTGACGGAACAGGTGAGAAAAATACAAAACTTCACCGCCTTGACTCAAAAGATGGCAAAGCAACCGTCGTGTCAAATATTGACGCAAACGGTGACAAAGTGTATAGCCTCCGCAACCTCAATGGAGACCTTCTTTACACATCGTCAGTAACCAATCAGCTCTACTGCTATCACTATCGTCAGCCCGGATACGATCCTGAAAAGAATCCTGATGTCATGGAGCCTGAGTATCGCACCCGCAAGGAAATCGCTGAATCTACAGGTATTGAGGGAGTCTTTGCCGATAATAATACCGTAATCAGTGTATCTCCTAATCCAACGTCTGTTTACTTCACAGTAAATGTTGATGTTCCTGTTAAATCAGTGCGCATCTATAATCTCGCCGGCGCCCTTGTCAAGGCTGTTGCAAATCCCGACAATAATACCGTACAGGTGAGCGGTATGGCATCTGGTCTCTATATGCTTTCAATCGAGACCGAAGAAAGCAATTATAGTTCAAAATTGATTGTAAAATAAGATTGTTTTAGGTTAGCTAAGGTTGGCTCGGAGGCAGTAGAGTCTGCCTCCGAACCATTTCCTTAAATAACTGGAGTCGAGGTTACAATCATAAGTGATTACCTAATCTTATCACATGAAAATATGTCTAAGAATCTATCACGGCTTATAGCACTTCTGTTATTAGCCATAACAAGCATTGGTGTCTCAGCACAGGACCTGATAACTGTCAGCGGCACCATATATGACTCAGAACTTAATGAACCTGTAATCGGTGCATCTGTATTAGTAAAGGGTCAGAAGACCGGTGCCGTTTCGGACATCGACGGTAACTATACGGTCAAAGCTCCGTCAAACGGAATTCTCGTATTTTCGTATGTCGGTCTTGATACTAAAGAAGAAAAGATTAACGGTCGCACAAATATTGACGTCTATATGACTACCAACTCTCAGATTCTTGACGAGGTGGTTGTTGTCGGTTACGGCGTTCAGCGTAAAAGTGATGTTACCGGTTCTATATCATCCATCAGCGGCAAGGATGTAAACAACACTCCTGTCTCATCCGCACTACAAGCCCTTCAAGGTAAGGCTTCCGGTGTCAATGTTATTCAAAACAGTGGTTCGCCCGGTGGTCCTACTACTATCAAGATTCGTGGTACGGGAACTGTTAACGATGCCGATCCCCTGTATGTCGTAGATGGTTTTATTGTCGACGACATTACTCACATTAGCCCAAATGACATTGCCAGCATTGAGATTCTTAAGGATGCAGCGTCTTCTGCTGTTTATGGCGCACGTGCAGCAAACGGTGTAGTTGCTATCACAACTAAATCCGGCGAAAGCGGCAAAGTGTCTGTCACTTTCGATGCTTACTTTGGTGTTTCCAATCCTTGGAAGAAAATTGACGTTATGGGTGTTGAAGACTATGCCCTGATGAAGGATTATATCAATGGCACAGCAATCTACTCACAAGACGGTCGCCTCTATCAAACCAAGCAGCCCGACGGCACTTACGCCTTTGACGAGTCAAAAAAATATCTGTTGGATTATATACGGGAGGATACTCCGTCAAATTGGTGGGATGCAATAACCCGCACCGGTATCAAACAGCAATATAATGCAGCGGTAAGTGGTGGTAATGACAATACAAAGTATCTTGTCAGTGCAGGATATTATAATGAAAAAGGTATAGTGAAATCTTCTGATTACAACCGCTTCAACGCCCGTGTGAACCTTAATCAGAAGATTACATCATGGTTGACGCTTATGGCAAATCTGTCATACTCTAATGAAAATAGAGACCTTGTTCCCGAAGGTTCAGCCTCAATTCTTAAACGAGCCCTTTACCAGAATCCACTTGTCAGAATCCATGATACGAAAGGATATTGGTCAGAAGATCATCCTATTGCCCAGCTTGAACGCAATCATCGTTCCATTCAGCGTGATCGCTTTGATTTAAATGCGACTCTTTCTGCTGATTTCCTGAAATTCTTCAATTATCAGTTCAAGGCTTCATATTATGTTGCTCCTCAGACAAATCGTCGTTTTACGGAGGTGAATAAACTTGAGGAAGATTTTGTAATGACAGACCTTTCTCAAGTATATAACTATCGTAATACTATTAACAAGTGGGAGATTAATAATCTCTTAACCTTCAACTGGAAGAATGAAAATAATGCTGTAACCGTACTTGCCGGCCAGACTGCTGAAGGATATAAGAATTCTTATCAAGAATCTACGAAAAGAGGTACTCCCTCAAATGATCCTGACCAGTGGTTCCTTTCAAGTGGATTTACCGGAGATAAAACTTATGGTTTGGACCGAAACTGGACTGCAGTCGGATTTATCGGACGAGTTAACTATAGCTTCAAGGATAGATATCTTCTGCAAGCCAATGTTCGTGTCGACGGCTCATCGAAGTTCTCGAAAAATAATCGTTGGGGTACATTCCCATCCGTATCACTCGGCTGGAAATTCTCATCTGAAAGCTTCCTTAGAGACCAGACATGGCTGAGCCTTGGTAAATTACGTGTTGGTTGGGGTAAACTTGGTAACAACCGAATCGACGAGCTTGCTTGCTATACATATCTTGTAAGTCAGTTTAATTATCCGTATGGTCAAGGAACACATGTGCTACAGCCCGGTTATACTGCACTGACAATAGGCAATCCCGATATTAAATGGGAAAAGACTGAAACATTAAACGCAGGTATTGACCTCGCTTTTCTCAACAATACTATCTTATTCGGTTTTGAGTATTTTGATAAGAGAACAACCGATATGCTGATAGCTGTTCCAACCGTTCCTTCTGCTGGTCTTGACTCTAACCCGATGACCAATGCCGGTGCAGTGAAGAACTATGGTATTGAGACCCAATTGACATATCGTCAAAGCTTTGGAAAATTCTCTTTTGATGTAGGATTCAATCTTTCTTGGATCAAAAACAAGGTAACCTCACTTGGCACCGGAAATGAGCCTATTTGGGGTAACCGATTGTCAGAGGGAAGTATCTCGGATGCAGTTACCAAGACAGCCGTCGGACATCCGATTGGCAGCTTTTACGGTTATGTGACCGATGGTATATTCCAAACACCAGAGGAAGTTAAGGCATCGGCCCAGTATGAACCGGGCAAGATGGATTCTGAGCAAACTACTCGTGTCGGTGATTTCCGCTTCAAGGATCTTAACAATGATGGCCGCATTACGGATGAAGACCGTACATATCTTGGTTCTCCGCTACCCGATTTCGTATTCGGTGTACCTCTTAATTTCCGTTATTCAGGATTAGAACTATCGGTATTCTTCCAAGGTCAGACAGGTAATAAGATTTTCAATGTAATGGATTACTATCTGTATAATGCCGGAAACGGCAATGTATATGCGGATATCCGCGAAAAGCATTGGTCAGGTCAGGTTGCCGAAAACAGAGCGTTTTTCCCTCTTAACACTTCAGCTACAGTTCCTGATCTTGATCCTAATGATGCTGCAAGAAATTTCCGTTCCAGCGACTTCTTAGTAAAAGATGGTTCGTATGTGCGTCTTAAGGAGTTAAGATTATCGTACTCGTTTGAGCCGTCTCTTATTAAACGGCTGGGATTATCGTCGCTCGTTCTGTCTGCAACCGCATACAACCTTCTCACATTTACCAAGTATGACGGTTTTGATCCTGAAGTGGGTAAGGTCGATGGTACAGAAGGTAACAACCTTAATATGGGTGTCGACCATGGAAATTATCCTCAGGCCCGTTCTTTCACTTTTGGTTTGAAATTCGGATTCTAAATGTATATTATCATGACACTAAATAATAATTGTAAACTAAGAGGATTCAGACTCGTCATCGGCATAATAATTGCCGCTGTCGGCTCGGTTCTTTCTGGATGCGATGATTTCCTTGAACAGGAAGTTAAAGGGAACAATACATCGGAAAAGTTCTATGACACCCGATACAAGTTGCAGGCAAGCTTAAATGCAGCCTATGACATTCTTCAAAGCAATGCGATGCAAGATACCGATTGGCGTTTTGGCGAAGCCATAGGTGATAATGTGATTGGTAGAGACGAAGGTCTGTCCGGTCACATGGGACAACTTGCGCATTTCCGTTTCAACACATCGAATAATTTTATTCTGAATCGCTGGAATATCTATTATAAAGGTATCCATCGAGTTAATCAGGTAATAGCCAATATCGACAAGGCTCGTCTTTCGACTGATGACTATCAGTCTTATAAAGAAATCCGCGAGATTCTGGGTCAGGCAAAATTCCTTAGGGCATATTTCTATTTCAACCTTGCCCGCACCTTCGGTGGTGTTCCTATCCGTCCAGAGGTTGAGGAAGTGGAAAAGATTGTCATACCTCGTAGTTCTCTTGAGGAAACTTATGCATATATTGAAAAGGATTTGAGGGAGGCTGCCATCATGTTGCCTAACCGATATACCTCAAACAATTCCGGTAAGGCAAGCTCAGGTGCAGCGACTGCTCTCCTTATGAAGGTTCTTATGTATCAGGCTAAGCCCGGTATTCCCTCCGAAAAATGGGAAGAAATGACTCGTCTCGGAGATTACTTCGTAAAAGGTGCATCTTTCAGCTTCAAGGATATGTTGCATTATCCTGACAATTATGAAGGAGAAGATTGGGAATCACTGCGCAAACGACTATGGTTTAAACCACAGGAGCTCAATAAAGAAACTGACCCCTACGAAACACCCGAAAATGAGTGTCCCATGTTGCTCAATGCCTATTCTCTGAGATACATTGACGCCTATGGCGGTGCTATCACTTATGATCAGCAGTTCTATCTTCAGGGCGAATTCTGTCAGGGTTCAATTTTTGAGATAGTATTCAAAGAATCAGGTGATGGTTCTGTAGATGACAACAATGAGGGTAATGCGATATTTATGAATATGTTCCCTCAGACATACGATGATGCAAACTCAAGCCATGTTCCCATTTACTGTGATGATGCTGTACTGTCCAAGATTATATTCAGCGGGAGCAATGCCTCTGATGCCCGTAAACGATATATTCTCGGACACCACGAAAACACTCCGGATATGGAAAACACCGAAATTGGTGCCGGTCGAGTCCTGCCACTTAAATGGTACACACCTATCAAGGACCGTCCTGTTTACGCAGGCGATAACGGAAAGAACCGTCGTATATTACGCTATGTCGACGTAGTGCTCATGTATGCTGAGGCTCTTAACGAGTGTGGAAAAGGAGCGGAAGCACTCGAACAGCTCAATAGCAATAAACGAGTAGTAAACGAGATAAACAACAGTTCTACATTGTACATCGGTGGTGGTTACGGCTATCTTCGTCAACAAATTTGGGATGAGCGTACCATTGAACTTTGTTTTGAATGGGAGCGATTCTTTGATATTGTGCGTCAAGGTCGTGCCAAAGAGTGTCTTAAAATTTTCAGTGACCTCCGTTCAAATCGTCGTGGCGCTTATTTCAAAGAGGGAATCAATGAGATATTCCCTATACCTCAGCGAGAAATTGACCTCTCGAATGGCGTAGTGACACAGAACCCCGGTTACTAAAATAATCAAATACTGTAAGATATGAAATCATATATAATAGCATTTCTCGCATGTGGTCTTATGATGGCCTCATGTTCAGATGAAAAGGCCACGCAGCCTACAGCGGCCTTTTCAGTAGATGCCTCAGAGTTAAGTGTGAATGAATCAGTAACGGTTCATTTTACGGGCAATGCTGAGAATGTGGTAATCTTCCCAGGTGATTCGGGTCAGGACTATGAACTGATAAACGAAAACAACACCGGACTTGTAGTAAACAAGGGATTATTCACATACGCATATTCCACACCTGGATTATACAAGATGGTATGTGTAGCTACCAACCATGCTGATGCAGGTTTATCCATCCTCTCTGATACTTGCTCGACTTGGATTAGAGTTATCGACGATGAGACAGAAATAACTAAGATTTCAGCTTATCCGGTTGTTCGCGATGAAATATTCGCAACCCAGTCCAATGAATCAGATTGGCTTATGGCCTTCCCTCGTAAAATGCGTTATCAGTCAGGCAATCCTGCTGTAACTCTGTCCAGAAAATTGAAATTCTATACAAAGTCTGCGTCAACAAAAGTTTCTGTTGACGGTGTAGAGTTCAGTGCCGCTAAATCGTATGACTTATCTAAGGTTCTCAACATTACTGCTGAATCTTATGAAGGAAGCTTACGAGAATATAAGCTTCATACACTATATTACGGAGAATTTAAAACTTTCAATGTTGCCGGTGTGAAAGGCGAAATTGAACGAGATCCGTTTGATTACAACAATTACGTCATCAATATATCCGCTCCTGCCGGAACAGATGTCAAAGCACTTAAACCGACTTTTACTCTTTTTGCCGACAATGAGAAGGTTTATATTGACGATCAAGAGCAGATTTCAGGTGAGTCAGTTGTAGATTTTACCAATCCGGTAACCTATCGGTTTGTTACAACATCTACTGTTAATCCTGAAATAACAGTTGAATCTACTTGCGTTGTCAACATCAACAAATAAGTATCTTAATTGGATGGTTACAGAGATCTGCTCTGTTTTGATTTCTGTAACCTCCAATTTTTATGTAATTTTGTAGTACAATGAAGACTAATTTATTAAAGATTATTATATGCCTTTTGTGTATGGTTCCCTCCTTGCTGCTGTATGCAGTCAAGCATGAACCATATTCGGGTTCACGCATATATTGGGATATTAGTTCTAAAAAGTTGCTTTTCCCTTCGGGCAATTATGCTCGTGTTATCCAATTGCAGGATGGTCGCCTGATGGCTGTCGCTGAATCTGGAGGTGGTGTCTCTGTTTCTTATAGCGGAGATAACGGAAATATATGGTCATCACCTGAACGCATCATACAGAGTGCGCCAAATATTCCTTATGCCGTACCTGATGTTATTCAGCTTACTAACGGTGATATAATTGTTGGTTTTAATCCACGTCCTTCAAGTCCATACACTGAGGATCGGAAATTTGGCATTCGTTGTATAAGGAGTGTTGACAATGGCAAGACATGGAGCGAACCCATATTTATATACGATGCTCAACATTATAAACGTCAAGGTTGCTGGGAGCCTTGTTTCCTTGAGTTGCCTACAGGAGAGCTCCAGTGCTATTTTGCCAATGAGAACAATTTCCCTAACAGCAATGAACAAGAAATATCCATGTGTAGATCGTTTGACAATGGTCTGACGTGGGGTAAGGAAAACCGTATTTGCTTCAGCAATGGCAGTAGAGACGGTATGCCCGTTCCTATATTAACCGACAATAATGAAATTGTAGTGATCATTGAGGATAATGGCTGGGGAAATGGTTATAATGGTTTCCGAGCCACTACTGTACGCACTACTCTTGATGATAACTGGAGTAATTGGATTCCGCGCAATAATAACAATCGCGAAATGATTTTTGCAAATGCGGCAGATAAGACCTTTATTTCTGCTGCTCCTTATATCCGCAGATTAGGGAAAGATGAAACCATCGCATCATGGCAAGGAGATAGAGGTGAGCGAAAAGGGATGGGAGAAGACCGTTATGAGATGTCTGTCGGCGTAGGAGATGCAGATGGCCGTAATGTTAAAGCTATTGTTTCTCCTTTCGGATTATCCACAAGTCAACATGGATTGTGGAACTCGGTCACAGCTCTTGACGACGGTACAGTATTTGCGCTTACATCAATCGGTGATGCAGGTAAGGGAAATGCAATTTATTCCATGACCGGTTATGCCAAGAAAGGTTTTGAAGCATCATATGGCACTCCTGTAATCAATGGTTCTTCGTCTAAAGAGACATGGACCAAGAAAAATGCGCGTCAGATTCTTTTGGGGAGTAATTCTACTCGTAATCTTGCCACAATGGATTTCTTATATGATGAAAATAATCTATATTTCTATGCCCGTGTCATTGACCGAAATATTTTTACCGATAAGATAGACAACGACGGTATTACACTTGCTCTTGACGTTGAGAACTGTTGCGACACATATCCCCAAAAAGGTATGTATCGTATCTTTATGGATGTGAATGGCAGTCTTAAGTTCTATGCGGGAGAATCTAATAAATGGAAAGAGATTGACAATCCCGAATCCATTAATTATGTCGTTAATACCAAAAGCTCCTATTATGAAATGGAGATTGCAATACCTTGGAATGTTCTGGGATGTACTTCTGCCCCGATAAACAATGACATGCGTTGCTATATTGAGGTCAGTGATCGTAGAGATGGCGAACTCGTAAAAGAAATTATTCCTGAATCAATATTGCGCCAGTCTTGGACTTGGCCGGAATTTAATCTCCTGCCAAATGAAAATAGTGGAATTAATGACATATCGTCTGACATATCAGGAGATAACGCGATGGTCAATATCCGATATGAGAATGGTAGTGTTTGCGTGGAGTCCTCACGCGACATTACCAATGTCTCACTCTATTCTGTCTCAGGTACGAGGATTGTTGCCCGGAAATATGACAGTAATGAGGCCAATCTTAATGTTTCTGGGATGAAAGGTATATATATTGTAGAAGTTACTCTTTGTGACGGATTAAAAAAAATTGCTAAATTAGTTATACGGTAAGATTACATATTTCTTATGTTGAGTATCCTAAAACTTGTACTAAGTATATTTTTAATGGTAATATGTTTAACACCTATTACTGTTGAAGCTCAGGACAACTATTTTTTCACTCATCTAAAGAGTGATGCAGGCCTTCCGCACCAACAAGTATCATCGCTGGCCTTTGACCACGATGGTATGTTATGGGTCGGCACGCGAAATGGATTAGCGAAATATGACGGATATTCTTTTGTAGCTTATTATAACGACATCAATGACGTATCATCTATCCCTCATAATTTTATCCGTCATATTTTTGTGGATTCGGACAATAATGTTTGGATTGGATCTGATGTAGGGATATGTCGCTATCGTCGAGAATCAGATGATTTTGAGCGATATAATGTTGGAGGCGATCACATAACCAGAATTGCAGAAACCGCAGATGGTTCAGTCATTTGTACCGGCTCTAAAGTGTATAAGCTGCTCAAAGGTACCAATGAGTTTAAACATATGCCCCGACAATCAGAAGACTATATCGTAGGACTTGCTGTGTCTCCTGATGATAAGATTTATCTTGCAACAAATAAATCCATTGCTTATTACACATCAGAAATGTTGATGGAAACTGTGATGGATACTTCATTATACTCTGACTTCTTGATAGGATTTGATGCTATTGTACCCCTATTTTTTGATAGTAACGGTCTGTTGTGGATTGGCAGAGACGGTAAAGGTGTAATGTGTCTTAATTTGTCATCTGGCGAAAGGATCATTTATGATGAAGGTCACATCAGCAATGGGACAGTTCGTGTAATCACCGAAGATTCCAACGGTTTGATTTGGCTTGGAACAGAAAAGGGCATTACAACTATCAATACTAAAAGCGGGAATATTTCAATAATCACACAGCAATTTGGAAATTCACGCACACTATCTGATAATGCGATATATAGTATTGTATCAGATACAGATGATAATATGTGGGTAGGCACTTATTTCGGAGGAATTAATCTTGTCCTGCGAAACGCGACCCAATTTGCATGGACCGCACCCGGATATGGTTTTAATACTCTATCCGGAAAAGCTGTCAGACGAATCATTGAGCCTATTAAGGGTAATCTTTGGCTTGCCACAGAAGATGGAGGCATAAACATACTCAATATTAATAATAAACATATTGAGCATTTCGATCACATTCCAAATCTCGGTACAAATATCCATGAACTATTTTGCGACCAACAAAACGGTGAAATGTGGATTGGAACATTTCGTAACGGATTGTTCCGATATAATTTGAAAGATCGCAGCCATAAACATTATACCGCTTTCAATAGCGGATTGAAAAGTAATGCTATATTTGCAATCGCGCAGCAAGGAAATGACAATCGGGTTTTGTATATAGCAACTACAAAAGGATTACTCGTTTATGACGTCAATGAGGAACAGTTTATTCCCATTAATCATCCCATACTTGACACCGATTTCATCTATTGTCTTTACACAGACCATCTCGACAATCTATGGGCCGGAACAGTAAATCACGGCTTATTTAGGATTGATAAGAAATCAAAGGAGATAAAAGGTTGGAGGAAATCATCCGCCTCAAAAAATAATTGTCTGAATGACAACTTCATTACTACTATCTTTGAGGATAATAAGGGACGAATATTTGTTGGCACGAATAATGCCGGGCTATACTACATAGATAGTGAAACACACTAGTGTCTCTTAAAATCTGTTAATAAGAAATTGTTAAACTCTGTATTCATGC
>CAZAZA010000046.1:0-21350 GCA_964489495.1 uncultured Bacteroides sp. | reverse complement strand
CGTTAATCCATAATTCGGAAGATAATACACGTAATATTTCAGCGATTTGGTGAGATTTTTCATCAAGTCGCTGATTTTCTTTGTCAAAAATTTGGTGGGTTCAAAAATACTTACTACTTTTGCGTTACGTACCACGTAATACAAATAAGCATGAGAAAACCAGCCGACCATCCCCAATGGGCCTTGGATCAAAAGCGTCCGGGGACGGAACTGCGGTGTATCCGCGGCAAATACTACCTGTATGAATGTTCGAGTTTTTATGACAAGGAGAAAAAGAAGACCCGCAAGAAAACCGGCGCGTATCTCGGAATGGTTACCGAGGACCGGGGACTCGTGCCTCCCCGCCGTCGTCAGGTTGAGATTGAGAATGAAAAAGTCGAAAAGGAGGCTGTCGCCAATAAGATCGCGTTTCCCGAGCCTAAAATAGGGGAAGTCAAGGAATACGGACTTTCCACGTTCATATCGACACATTGTACCGAGTTGGCGGCCAATCTCAAATCCTCGTTGCCGACGGCGTGGAACCGCATCCTGGCGATGGCATACTGTCGTCTGCGCAACCAGTCGCCACTGAAATACATACAGGACGATTTCTCGGACAGCTATCTTTCTCAATCTCTTGGCACCGCAGGACTGTCGCCACGTTCGCTCACCGATTTCCTCAAATCACTGGGCAAAAACCGCGCGGGCATACTGGATTTTATGCGCAGGTATGCAGGAGATGGCGGAAATGTCCTTTTTGACGGCACTGACATCCTGTCATCCTCGGCGAAAATGGACTTCCCCAGAATGAGTAAGACAAAACTCGGAGGTTTTGCCGAGGCAATCAACCTAATGATGGCATTTTCTACCAGACGGATGCTACCGGTATATTACCGGCTGCTGCCGGGCAATGTCAAGGATATCAGCGCCTTTCTTACCAGCATTGACGAGTTTGGTGATATGTCAATTACAGCCGTAGGAGACAAGGGGTTCTTTTCCAAAGCCAATGTGGAGGCACTGGAAGGACGCAAAATCAAGTATATAATAGCACTGCGCCGCAGTAAAGGAGGCCTGGACTACAGTGTCTTCGAAAATCATCGTAGCGAAGGACATTTCTTTTATGCCGGACGGTTGATAAAATACAGCACGCAGACTATTGACGGGCGTATGGTCTATCTGTATTATGATGCCAAGCATGCCGCAGAGGAAGAAACCGACTATCTCAGACGCGTCGATGATGAAAAGTATGGGGATTATACAATGGGTACCTATGCGCTGAAGGCTCCGCAGTTCGGCACAATCGCCCTCATGGTGTCGGGACAGACCGATGCCAAGGCCGCTTTCGATGATTATAAAACAAGATGCGAGGTGGAGCAGGAAATTGATGTGCTCAAGACCGATCTGGATGCTTTGACCTCTTATATGCAGGACAATGATCGTCTGGAAGGGTGGATGTTTGTCAACTTCATTGCACTGCATATTTTCTATATGATCAGACGGCACATTGTTGAAAATAAGCTTACGGACAAACTTTCCACACGCGAGGCAATCCGAGTTCTTTGCCGGCAGAGAATCGTCAGGCTGAATGATAAGTGGAAACTGGCCGAAGCCTCAAGAAAGGACCGGGCCCAGCTTGAGGCTCTCAGGATCCCTATTACGTAATCCGTTTGCCGTTTTATGGGTTAATATCTTTTACTATATAGGGAGGACGTTGTTTGGTCTCATTGAATATTCGGGCAATGTATTCGCCAATTATGCCTAATGCAAGTAGCTGGCATCCTCCGAGAAACAGTATGGCGCACATGATGGTTGGAAATCCCCTCACGGGTTCGCCCCAGAATATCGTTTTCGACAGCACTACAATCAGATATAGAAACGCCGCCATGGACACCAGTATTCCCATAATAGTGGCAAAACGCAGAGGGCTGGTGGTGAAGCCTGTTATTCCCTCCACGGCCAGCGACATAAGCTTCAGGGGATTGAACGACGACTTGCCGCGCACGCTGTCGCAAGTCTCGAAATCGACAGCTTTCTTCCGGAATCCTATCCAGCAGAATAACCCTTTTGTGTTGCGCTGTGTCTCGCGCAGCCGGCATATGACGTCGACGCAGCGCCTGTCAAGCAGTCTGAAATCGCCAACATTGCGCAGGATGTTGATATTTGTGGTTTTTTGCAGTATGCTGTAGTAGGCGAGCGACAATTTTTTTCGCAGAAATGATTCCTTGCCACGTGAGAGGCGGCGTCCGTACACGTCGTCATATCCTTCCTCCCAATAACGTATCATCTCGGGGATTGTCTCGACCGGGTGCTGAAGATCGGCGTCAAGTATAATCACGGCATCTCCGGTCGCGTGATCCATGCCGGCCAGCATGGCGTTTTCTTTACCGAAGTTGCGCGACAGAGTGATATAAGTCACACGGTTGTCGGCGGCATGGAGTTCGGATAGCACGTCGGCAGTGTTGTCGCTGCTTCCGTCATTGACAACCAGAATCTCCCATTCGTAGTCTTTACCGGAGGTGTCTATCAGCTCAGATAGTCTTCTGTAAAGTAGCGGGAGTGACTGAACCTCGTTATATGCCGGTACAAGAATCGTGATACGCTTCATCTGTGACTGATTTAGATGTGTTACTCGACCCGATAGTTGAGTTTTTTGGATGCGTTGCGACGACGCCCCTTGCGCGTGCCGAGCGTGAATATGGCAGAGAAAAGACGCCTGCCGGTGTGACAGCGTCGGTGATACGAGTCGAATGTGTCGGTGGCCGGATCGAAATCAGGACGGTAAACGGAACCGGGCGACACATAATAATATGTCGCATCCTCAATCAACGCGCTCAGGGCATCCTGCTCCGTGACCACCTCATCAATCTGCGAGGCATTAGGAGCAATGCACATGATGCCGCGCTCGTGACACTGCCTGACGACATTCCCGATAGTGTCGTCATAGGCATCCTTTATCGGCTGCAGATCGAAGTCTGTCCATCCTTTTCCGCCCATATCCTGCACCGGACGCAGCTGCACTATGTCGGGCCGCACGCCCTCAGGCCACACACGCCAGAATTTTTCATTTTCAAGATCGTGGAGATTTAACGAGTTGACCGTAAAATTGATTCTCACCTTAAAACCGGGATGGCATCGCTTGATCTCACCAAGCAGCGAAGTCAGTTCAAGCAGGCGGTCGAACGATGCCCCGGGCATAAGATACTCATATGTGTCGCGCTGTGTGCCATGCATTGACAGGGTCAGTTCGTCAAGCCCCTCGTCGACAAGCCTCATAAGGTCGATGCGTCCTCCGACAAGCAATTGGCCATTGCTTACAAGCGACACGTACGGCACCCCGGCACGCCGGGCTCTTGCCACAAGGTCGTCAAGGCCGCCGTACAGACTCGGTTCGGCCCCGCACCCTATCTGAAACTTCAGTGTCCGGGGCAACAGAGACTTCTCTAAAAGATCGAGCTGCTCACGGCTGACAACACCCTTCATCGACGCACGCCTTGCCTCATCGCTGAAGTAACACATACGACACTGCAGGTTGCATGCCAGGACAGGGTCAAAAAACACCCCTATGTACCGTCGGCCTGACACATGCATTGCCCATAAGCCGAAAAGTTTCACAAAACCGGGCATGCGCCGGTTCGTTGCCAGTCGGAGAAGTCTGTAAACATTCATGGTGTAAAGTTACGTCTTTTAGACAATATATTCGGTACTGACGCAGTTTTTAATTAACTTTGCCCTGAAAATCTACTGTAAGATAAATCATGAAAACGACAAAACATACATTAGCGGTAGCCATGGCCGCCCTATTCACGGCACTTGTCTCCCATGCGGCGACTGTCCCCGACATTACACGCATCGACCCCCCGTTCTGGTGGACGGGGATGAAAAACGACACCCTCCAGCTGATGATTTACGGCCGGGATATCGGCAATGCCGGTCTCGCTGTCGACTATCCGGGGGTGACACTCGTCGAAACAGTGCGTCTCGACTCTCCTAATTACCTGATCGCATACCTTACCCTTGACGAAAGCACCGTGCCGGGAACGATGAAGCTCCGGTTTGACGAAAAAGGGAAACGGCGTACCGTCGACTACAAGCTGCTGAAACGCGACCGTGCACCGGAAGACTACGTCGGCTTCGACGCATCCGACGTGCTCTACCTCGTGATGCCCGACCGGTTTGCCTACAAAGCATCGGGAAAGCGCAATCCCGACAGCCTTCTTGAGCATCCGTCGGCAGTCGACCGGTCAGATCCCAACGCTCGCCACGGAGGCAATCTGGCCGGACTCCGCAGCCACCTCGGCTATATCGACTCGCTCGGCGTGACGGCCCTGTGGGTCAACCCCGTACTCGTCAACGACATGCCCGGAGGCTCGTATCACGGCTACGCCACCACCGATTACTATAACATTGACCCTCGCTTCGGGTCAAACGAGGAATGGGACGCACTGATAGCCGATGCCCACAGCCGGGGGCTCAAAGTGGTCATGGACATGATTTTCAACCATTGCGGCTCGGAACACCCGTGGAATCTCGACCGTCCCTCGAACGACTGGTTCAACTTTCCCGACCGGTTTGTGCAGACCAACTACCGCCTGTCAACCCTTCACGACCCATATGTCAGCGACTATGACCGCCGGCGCACCGTCGACGGGTGGTTTGTCAAAGAGATGCCCGACCTTAACCAGCGCAACCGCCACGTGATGAAATATCTGACCCAGAATTCCATCTGGTGGATTGAACGCTCCAAAATCGACGGCATACGCATGGACACCTATCCGTATGCCGACTTTGCCGCCATGACCGGGTGGATCGACTATGTCGAACGCGAATACCCGCGATTCAATATCGTCGGCGAATGCTGGTACAGCAACGAAGGTGGCGAGGCATTCTGGCAACGCGGTTCAAAAGTCAACCCCATGGGCGACCCACGGCTACCAACAGTGATGGACTTTGTGCTTTCAATCAAAGCCCGAGACGCCTTTTCAGGGCCGACGGGCCCGCTTACGGGACTAAATGCAATATACGACCATCTGGCGCTGGACTATCTTTTCAGCGACCCGCAGAAAATACTTACCTTCCTCGACAACCACGACACCGACCGTTTCCTGCTCACCGAACCCGACTCGCTCGGATGGTGGAAGCAGGCTATAACCTTCCTGCTGACCTCGCGCGGCATTCCACAGATATATTATGGGACCGAAATACTTATGAACGGGTCGAAGGAAGGGAGCGACGGATATGTGCGCCGAGACTTCCCCGGCGGCTTCCCCGGTGACAGACGCAATGCATTCACACGCCGCGGACGCACACCCAAACAGGAGGAAGCCCACGCATTCATGACCCGTCTGCTCAACTGGCGCCGGGGCAATGAGGTTATATCGCGCGGATCGCTCAAACACTTCATGCCCGAAAACGGACTTTATGTCTATCAGCGCAAACTCGGCGACCGCGAGGTGACAGTTATAATGAACGGCAACGACATTCCGGTGACCACGTCGATGGAACGCACTGTGGAAATACTTCCCTACAGGTCCACGCGGCACGACATGCTCACAGGACGGGACTTCACTGTCGAACCTGAGATGACATTCGCGCCAAGGGCTCTTTTCATTCTTGAGAACTATTGACCATTAAAGATTATTATTGGTCAAAACGTCGAAATACGGAAATTTTTCCTTAATACTCGCGAATGTTCACTAATTTTGTACAATTCAAACATTCAATTGTATTCAGCACCTTATGGTAACCGCTATGCTAACGTTGTTCGTATCGGGCTATGTGCTTATCGCCCTCGAACACGTGATCCACATCAACAAAGCAACCTTCGCACTCATCATGTGCGGGCTTCTATGGGCAGTCTATGCCTCGTCAGGTCATGACCCCAACCTGTCGTCCGACCTCATCGAAGCCTTGGGCGACACCTGTGAAATCATCGTCTTCCTTATCGGCGCGATGACCATTGTCGAACTTATCGACCGTTACGGCGGATTCAACATCCTGGTCCACGGCATCCATTCCTCCAACAAGCGCGGTCTGATGTGGATTCTGTCCTTAGTGGCCTTCTTCCTCTCAAGCATACTCGACAACATGACCACCACCATCATCATGGTGATGATGCTGCGCCGAATGCTCTCCGTACAAAAAGAACGCTGGATATTTGCCGGAGTCATAGTGCTCGCGGCGAATTCCGGCGGCGCATGGTCGCCTATAGGCGACATCACCACCATCATGTTGTGGATGAAGAACTACGTATCGTCCATCGATCTGATTGTCAACCTGCTCCTTCCGTCATTAGTATCGGTGATTGTACCTACGTGGATTGCTACCCGCATGGTTCCGGCCGAACCGGTCGAAGCACTCAACAGCCAGGACACCCGAGTGGGCTATGAAATGTCGAAACACCATCGCGGACTTTCGATCCTGATACTTGTCTGCGGCATAGCCGGTTTGCTATTCGTGCCGATATTCAAGTCAGTCACCCATCTTCCTCCCTATATGGGAATACTTCTCTCGCTCGGAGCCCTGTGGCTGCTGACCGAGCTGATTGTCCGCCATTACGAGCTTGACGGCAAAATCGAAGGACGCATCTCGCAGGTGGTACGCAATATCGACATGAGCACCATACTGTTTTTCCTCGGAATACTTATGGCCGTGGCAGCGCTCAACCAGGCCGGGCTGCTGTCTCACCTCGCCACATGGCTCAACGACACGTTCCATGAGGTATACATTATCAGCGGCATAATCGGCGTGCTCTCGTCAATTGTCGACAATGTGCCTCTGGTAGCGGCATGCATGAACATGTATCCGGTGGCAAACGATGCCATGATCGCGGCGTCGGCCGACCCGGCCTACACAGCCCTGTTTGTTGAGGACGGCCTGTTCTGGCACCTACTGACATTCTGCGCCGGTGTGGGCGGAAGCCTGCTTATCATCGGTTCAGCCGCCGGTGTCGTGGCGATGGGTATAGAGAAAATACCGTTTATGTGGTATGTGAAACGCATCACCCTGATAGCCCTCGCGGGATATGTCGCCGGCATAGCGTGCATCTGGTTAATGACGCTGTTCATGCCTATCTGACGTCAGGCGTTCCAAAGTTATTTCTTGCGGCCTGCGAGCATACCGCAGGCCGCAAATATATCCTCCCCTCGCGAGGCACGTATCGTCGCGGTAATACCCCGTGAATTGAGTCGGTCGCGGAAAGCGGTCATATTGTCCGGGGTAGCCGGACGGAGGCTGCTCCCCTCGAAAGCATGAAAGCGTATGAGGTTCACCCGGCAATGCATGCCTCGAAGCATGCGGGCCAGGGCATCGGCATGTCGCATGTCGTCGTTCAGGCCGTCCCACATAATGTACTCGGCTGACAACCGGCGCTGGTGAGTCCAGTCATATTCCCGCAGCATGGCAAGCACATCGGTGAGCGCGAAAGCGCGTTCGACAGGCATAAGCCCGGCGCGTTCGTCGCTGAAGGGCGAATGCACACTGATTGCCACATGCACCTTGGTTTCGTCAAGCAGCCGTTTAAGCAGATCGAGCTTACCGATCGACGAAACTGTAATGCGCTTCGGGCTCCATGCAAAGCCCCACTCCGATGTAAGTATCTCGATTGCCCGGCTTACGGCCTCATAATTATCGAGGGGTTCGCCCATGCCCATAAACACCAGGTTGGTAAGCGATTGTGAATTTTCAATCGACATCACCTGGTTGATAATGCCGTGTGTCGACAAGTCGCCCTGCCACCCCCCGCGCCCGGTCATGCAGAATGAGCAGCCCATCTTGCACCCGGCTTGCGACGACACGCATATTGTCGCACGGTCGCGGTCGGGGATATACACGCTCTCTATGTCGCGTCCCCCGACACCACGGAACAGGTATTTCACCGTACCGTCCGACGACTTCACGCTCGACACCGGTGGTTCAAGTCCGATTTCATAACGGTCGGCCAACACGCGTCGTGCGGCCAGCGAGAGATTGGTCATCCCGTCGATAGAGGATACACGCTTAGCGTAAATCCAGTCGGCGATCTGGCGGGCGGCAAAAGGTTTCAGGCCGCATTCCGAAGCTACATCTTTCAGTTGTGCGAGTGTGAGTCCGACAAGAGGTCGGCGTGATATGGGTTCTGTCATATACCGGGTTGATTAATCAGAGTGAATAAAAACGGTCGACAAGGTCCTTGCGGTAATTCTTCGACACTTTCAGCTCGTCGGCCGAATCGAATGGAGGAAGCATTACGCACGAGCTTTCCTGCACAGAGGCCAAATAATTTATATTTATTATATAAGCCTTGTGGATGCGTACGAATTCCGGGCCGTACGCAAGTATGTCGTCAGCGGTGGTCTGTCCGAAAAGCATGTGGCGCTTACCACCTGCAAGCACCACCTCCCACCGTTTGCGGTCGGACAGATAGCAGAAATACCCTATGTCGTCGGGGCGCAGCACAAGTTTTTCGTTTGTGACAGTGGTGATGAGCAGGGGTTTAGACCGTCCCGGTACTGCCTGAACGTCAGCCGGCACGCCCGGGGTATCGGCAGCACGTGCGCCGACATAACGGCTTATCACGGTGTCGAGTTCGCTTTCCACAAGAGGTTTGAGCAAAAAATCGAAGGCACTCACGCGCAGAGCCCCGATAAGATACTTCTCATATGATGTATATAGCACTATCCTCATTCCGGAGCCGAACCTCTTGCGCAATTCCGACGCATAGTCGAGTCCCGACTTGTCGGGAAGCTCCACATCGAGAAAAAGCAGGTCAGGGCGGTGAAGGGCAATAAGGCTCTCGGCATCTCGCGAATTAGTGGCTGTAGCCACAACTTTAATCGATGCGTGATATTTGCGCTCAAGAGTCGAGACAAGCAGCTCTATCGCCGCAAGATTGTCGTCCACAACTACAACTGTAATCTTTCCGTCGGTCATAGGCACAGTGTTTAGTTTTTAGGCGGTGTGAAGTCAAACGTTTCGGGAATCGAGAGTGTGACGACATACAGCGAATCTCCTTCGACAGCCCTGCGCTCGATATTTATGTCTATCTTGTCGCGGTTGCGTTCGTTAAGTATCTGTATGGTCTGGAATATTATCCTCATTCCCGTACCTGTGCTGTCGCGCGGGGTTACGGCATTCGACACGCTTCCGTTGTTGCTTATCTCGATACGCGTATGTCCGTTTTCGCGGCTCACATCTATATGCAGCAGCCTCCGCTGTCCGGGCTGCATGAGCCTGAATGCGTGCTTGACCGCGTTCTCGACAAATATCTGAATGGTCATCGACGGGAGGATCACCTCGTGAAGGTCGATACCCGGTCCTACATTCAGCGAATAGTCGATCGCGCCGGTGGCATGCCCCTCGATAGTCAGATACAGCTGTATGAACTCCAGCTCCTCGTCGAGAGGGATGCAGAAGTCCGACGCGAGCAGCTGCGCCCGCCTGAGCAGGTTGACCAGAACCGGCATCTGTGTCGGATTACCCTTCTCACGGGCAAGGATCTCATGATTGAGGGCATTATAGATGAAATGCGGGGTTATGCGGTTGCGTATATTCTCCATACGCATCTCCACGATGCTGTCGCGGAAGCGTTTGTTCTCGACACGCCGTTTTATGCGTTCCAGCCGCATCCACACCAATAGGAAGAGCACAAAAGCCACCGACGCGCCCACAATGCCGTACGCACGCATCAGTCGCGACTCCTTCTCGCTGATGGTGACACGCTGCTGGAGGATGGTCTCGTCGCGCTCATGGCGGCTCTTGATTTCCTGAGTCGAAAGGCTCACGCGCTCGTCACGCAGCGAGTCTTCCAACGCCTGGTAACGGCGAGTGTATTCCAGCGCTTTCCCTGTGTTTCCGCACTGGCTGTAGTAATTGCGCAGGAAGTCAAGCCGCAGCACGGCCTGATCGGCACGTATGCCTTCGGGCATGGGATGTTCGGCTATAAGGCGGTCAACCGTCGCAAAATCACCTTCCAGCCTCGACACATCCATCATCTGGGTGTAGATATACGACATTACGGCTTCGTTATGCTGCATATTAAAAAAGGCCGAGGTTTCTTCTATCAGCGGCCGGGCCTTTTCTGGCTGGTTTAGTTTTAGATACACATCAGCAAGATTGACATGGCACAATTGCCTGTCCCACAACAAGTCGTCATTGCCGTTGCAAAGCGAGTCAAGGCGCAGGAACATTTCCAGCGCTTTCTCATATTCTTTTCGATAGAAATAGTCGTTGCCACGGTTGTTGAGATAACGCGAACGGTCGAAAACTGTCATATAGGGCCACACGCTCTCCGTCTTGTCCCACCAGATACCGCTTTCATCGAAATTGCGGAGTTCGGTGTAACAGCCTGCCAGTCCCGAATAGAGCGGCACAAACGAGTATGGCGTGAGCTTCATCGAGTCAGCTTTGAAAATCGCCTGCCTGTATGTGGCCACAGCCTCGGGGAGCCTGCCTGCAAATTTATAGGCATCGGCAAGATTGTTATAGCACAGCAGCAGGTCGTTGATATTGCCGTCATCCATCATCTCAAGTCCCTTCTGATGGTAGTAAATCGACGAATCGGGATGTGAATAATATTGCGTGTACACCCCGCCTAATGCACGGTAGGCTTTTCCGACAATCTCGCGGCGTGCAGGGCTGATTTCGTTGCGATGTCCGTAGTCAATACATTTTTGGGCTATCTCCATCGTTGAATCAGGATGTCCGAGATAAAAATGGCACGTCATTTCCTGAATCATATACTTGTATATCCGGTCACTGTCGGTCATGGAGTCAATCTGCCGCCGTATCTCCTGACGCGCCCAAGGTATGTTGAAAGCGGCTATCGAATCCTGAATACGCCTGATGCCTGCATCCTCCGCAGCCGGAGCTTCCTGGCGGTCACACGCGGCAAAAAGCTGTGTCAGGACTGCCAATGCCACAAAGAGTACAAGCCTTGACATTTTTGCCGCAAAAAAATGCCCTCTTATCGGCAAAAATAAACCTCTTGGGGGCCAATTGACACCTTTTATGGCCGGGATAGCCGAAAGGACATTTCGGATTGCTGTATTTTTAGAGTACCTTTGCAACATATGCTTGACACATCTTTCTAAAACACTATAATAACACATAGTGCGGGGCGCTATCCTGAAATAAGATAAAGCCTCGCATTTTTTCATTCAAACCGATAGGTTATCCGCCCCGTCTGCGAAGCGGGTGCATTGTCGCTCACCGAGAACGCTGACTTCAGGGCCGCCTGTTCGCAGCTGCGGCGTGCCGCCATACTGCCGGCGATAGCTCCCGAGCCATTCACATAGCGTGCATGAGTGACGCGGCCTTTGCGGTCGACCTTCACTTCGACCACGATGGTGCCGGTGGCGTTTCCTGCCGGTTTGGTCCAGGAGGCAAGGGTGCGTCCGGCAAGGTCGGTGCCCGGTGCTCCGCTCAAGGCTCCATGGTCGGCATTGCCGTTGGCCTGCCCCGGGGAGCCTTCCTTTTTCCCGGTGCCGTGTCCGAAGCTCACGCGGTCGTTGATCCTTCGCGAGGCTTCCTGACGGCGTTTGACACGCTGCTGCTCCTCAAGTTCGGCCTTGTCGGGGCCTTTCGGCTTGGGTTTCTCCTCTTTTTTCTTAACTTTTACGGGCGATTCGGATGTCTGTGTCACAAGTTCGGGGGTCTGCGACAACTGTTCGCCCTCATCCCGGCTGTCGCTGCCTTCGGGACGGGTTTCCGGAGTGTCGTCAACGCCGCTCTCCGGCTCCGATTCGGGCGTGTTCTCAACAGATGCCATAGGCTCGCCAAGCACCACATATTCGCCTCCGTAAAGTATCTCGTCGTCTTTGACCGGCGGCCACCGGCGGTCGCGCTCCTGTCCGGGTACATAGTCCATTGCCACCCACAGCAGTGCGGCGAGCACCACCAGGTGAAAAAGCAATGTGGCCAGAATTCCCGCCAGGCGCGAACGGCCTTTGTTATGTCGGTCACGTTCCATTGTCATTTCTCCGATTGCATGTTAGCCGGCACCTGCCTTGTGGCCAGCACCATTTTCATGCCGTTACGGGCGCCCATGTCGAGCACTGCCACAACCGCCCCGTAAGGCACTTCCTCGTCGGCATATACCGCGATAGTCTGCGACGGGTTGCGCCGGAGGTCGGCCTGCAGTAAAGTCAGGAGCTGCTCGGTCTCAACCTTGACCGGCTCTTCGCTGTCAAACGACAGGAACATATCTCCCTCGCGGTCGAGATATACACGAGTCGACGGTTTAATTGCCACCTGATCGGTGCCCTGAGGCAGATTAATGTCCAGAGCCGTCGGCATGACGAAAGTCGATGTCACCATGAAGAATATCAGCAGCAGGAAGATGACATCGGTCATCGATGCCATCGAGAAGAGCGACATCATGTTATGCTGGCGTTTGAGTGACATAGCTTCAGGCGGGTTCGTTCAGAAGGTCCATAAACTCCATCGTCTTCGATTCGAGCTGCCTCATGACGGTGTCAATGCGTGCCACAAGGTAGTTATAGGCGAACAGGGCGATAATGCCTACTATAAGTCCGGCAACGGTTGTCACCAGAGCCTCGTATATGCCACCCGCAAGCAGGTCGATGCTGGCGGCGCTGCCGGCCGATGCAAGGTTGAAGAACGCCTGCACCATGCCTATGACTGTGCCCAGGAATCCGAGCATCGGTGCTCCGGCCGCAGTGGTTGCAAGCCATGGCAGGCCTTTGCCCAGACGGCTCACCTCGATGTTGCCTATATTTTCGATTGCCACCAGCACGTCGTTCATCGGTCGCCCGATACGGCTTATGCCCTTGGCGATAAGACGTGAATATGGCGTGTCGGTCGACCGGCACAGGTTAATGGCCGACTCGAATTCTTCATCGTGAATGTAATCTTTTATGCGGCGCATAAACGTGCGGTCCTCGCGCGCGGCGCGGTTGATGACGATGGCGCGTTCGACAAATATGTATATGCATACCAGCGAGAGCAGTGCGAGCGGTATCATTATATAGCCGCCTTCAAAGCATAGTTCCCACAGGGTGAGGCTTTTGACCTGGGCTGCTGCGGTCTGTGCATTACCTGCTGCGGCCTGAATTGTGTCGGCTGCGGCCTGAATTGTGTCGGAGACCAGTGTTTCGGCGGCTCCGGCGGTCTGTATGAGCAGTGACATTTTGTTGTCTTGAAAATAGTTGTACTGATTGGTTTACTGCAGGCATTCCTTATACCGGCGAATGGCTTCCTTAATACCGAGATAAAGCGCGTCCGCTATGAGCGAGTGACCTATCGACACCTCGTTGAGGTAAGGCACTCTCGAGTGGAAATACTCAAGGTTGGCCAGACTCAGATCGTGGCCGGCATTCACACCGAGACCCACGCTGTGGGCAGTGCGGCTTGCCTCGACGTAAGGAGCCACGGCGGCCTCGGGGTCGCTGGCATACATGTCGGCATAAGGCTTTGTGAAAAGTTCCACCCGGTCAGCCCCCGTGCGTGCGGCAGCGCGGATGGTCGCCGGGTCGGTGCCGACAAATATCGACGCCCGTATGCCCGCCTCCTGAAGGCGCTCAACTATACCGGTGAGAAACTCCATATTCGCCACCACGTCCCAGCCGGCGGTCGAAGTGAGGTCGCCGGGCGAATCAGGCACGAGAGTCACCTGCTCCGGTCTTATTTTCAGCACCAGATCCATGAATTCGGGCGAAGGATATCCCTCGATGTTGAATTCCGTCTTTACCAGCGGGCGCAGCAGAAACACATCGTTATGGCGGATATGCCGCTCGTCGGGGCGCGGATGCACCGTTATGCCGTTGGCCCCGAACTGTTCGCAGTCGATAGCGAATTTCTGGACGTCGGGAAGATTCTCGCCCCTGGCATTACGCAATGTGGCTACTTTATTGATGTTAACACTAAGGTTGGTCATTGTGAATAGTAATAAATCTTTTTTAAAGCACTATCCGTTTATTAATTGGAGAGATTATTCCGAGAATAATGCCTAATTTTGTATTCGGAAACAGACTGCAAATTTAGTCAGAAATCAGATAAAATCGAAAGATTGACAACAAAAGATAACATATTATTTGACCGACGGCATCCCGGGCGTCTTTTCCCGCCACAACAGGAAGCCTCGGAACTGACGGTGCGGTGCCGGCGCAGCGACTATTCGGCATCGCTGATCGCACGCGCCGTAGAAGATTGCGACGCGCATCTTCTGAACCTCAATGTCACCGCCCTGTCGGGTGAGGAAGCCGATGACCTGGTGGTTGACCTGCGCATCAATCACCGCAACGCTCTGTCGGTGGCCCGCTCGCTCGAGCGCTACGGTTACGAAGTGACCGACATCGCGGGACTCGACCCGGCGGTAGCCGACACCGTAAGCGACCGCATAGGTCTCATACTCCACAATCTCGAAATCTGAAATCTCAATGGATTACGCCCTATTCGGTCACACATACCAGTCGGATCACAGCCAAAAGCTTTCCCAACTGTTTTCTGCCCTGCGTCGGCTCGACCCGTCGGCTCGCATTTTTGTTGACGCGCCTTTTTATGAGTGGCTCAAGTCGCGCGGCGTACATGTCTCGGCCACAGCCACGTTCGAAGGCGAAGACTTCGATGCCGACTTATGCCTCAGCTTCGGAGGCGACGGCACGCTACTGCACACAGCCCGGCGGGTCGGTAACCGCCAGATACCGGTGATGGGTATCAATACCGGCCACCTCGGATATCTCACCACGGCAGGCATCACCAACCCCGACGATACAGCCCGGATGATTGCAGGAGGACACTACCGCATCGAGTCACGTTCGATGCTGCGCGCACGCGCCACCGACTGCGCCGAGGACTGCGAGGCCTTCGCATTGAACGAAGTGGCCGTTACGCGACAGGACAGCGCCTCGATGATTTCGGTTGAGGCCCGCATAGGCGGGAGGCTGCTCGCGGTTTACCGAGCCGACGGCCTCATCATATCCACCCCCACCGGCTCCACCGGCTACAACCTGTCGGTCGGAGGACCGATTATGGCGCCGCAGACAGGAGTATGGGTGATTTCACCGATAGCGGCGCACACGCTTACAATGCGCCCGCTTGTCATTCCTGACACATCCGAGGTGACTCTCGCCATCCGTTCGCGCAGCGGTTCCTATCTGGTCAGCTACGACGGGTCAGCCGTAGTTCTCCCCGAATCGTCGGGCCTGACCATCGACCGCGCTCCTTTCGTCACGCGCATAGCCGTGGCTCTCGGCAACGACTTCGTTGACACACTTCGCGAGAAACTGTTATGGGGTATCTGAAAAGCGGATACTCCGAAGGGTGTGTGATCAAGGGTGACGGCATCGAGATTGTTGTCACACGTCAAAATCACAAACCCAAAGAAATACTCGTCACACCGCGCCTTCCGGTGACATACATCGAAGTGGGATCACAGCTGTCACTCACCGACGTGAGGGTTGCACGCACCATCTCACGTCTGATCTGCAAGGTGGCCGAACGAGTCGCGTCCGACATTCTCATTCCCGAGGCTCACGAAGTAACGGCATCAACCGGTGCCTCACCGACCGGCTGGAAAATATCGCGGGGCATGCGCCGCCTCGGCTATTGCGACTCACGCGGCATCATCGCCCTGTCATGTATGCTTGTCTTCGTCCCACGCCACCTGCGACGGTTCGTCATCTGCCATGAATTGGCCCACCTCACCGAGATGAACCATGGAAAACACTTCCACGAAATATGTAACTCCTATTGCGACGGTAAAGAACGCGAACTCCTTGCCTCCCTCCGTGCCTTCCGCTGGCCTTAAAAATTCCTTGTTCTTTGACGGGCGGCAGGATGCCGCCACTCCATTATTTTAACGGGCGGCAGGATGCCGCCACTCCATGATATCCTATCATGAAGGAGAGGGCCACTAACGCGCAGTAGGCGGCGAAGATGGTCCAGACTGCGGACCAGTCACCCATCAGATAGCGGGTCGTGCCATCCATTGTCCACGAGCAAAAGTGGTTGACCACCGCGCCCGCCCCGAGCATTCCCAACGACGAGCCTACCCCCTTGGTCATCATCATCTGCACACCCTGGGCGGCAGCCTTGGCCCCGTGGGGGGCTACCCGGTCGATATATATGGCCCCGGCCACATTAAAGAAATCAAACGCCACGCCATACACTATCATGGCCATAACGATGAGCCACAAGCCGCTGCCGGTATCTCCCAAAGCAAAACAGGCGAAATTGACCACCCACGCCACTATGGCGGTAAATATAGTGGTTTTCACCCCCAGACGGGCCAATACAGCCCCTACCGGAAGCATCCATAGAGCTTCGGAAATCTGAGAAAGCGACGACAGCAATGTTGCATTATTTGCCCCGAACGACGAGGCAAATTCAGGCATTCCCCGGAAATGGGTCAGATAGGGCGCAACATACCCGTTGTTGATCTGAAGTGCCACACCTATAAACATAGAGAATAAGAACAACGAGGCAAGCCGCCGGTCGGAGAATAGTTTCAGAGGCATGAGTATTGTCTCTTTGAACTGCGCGCCCTCCTTACAACAAGCCACACGAGGAAGCGTCAGGGCAAAAAAGGCAAGCACAAACTCCGTGACAGCCGAAGCGGCAAGCTGCATCGACGTGTACTGCATCCGCTGCATCGCATGAGGATTGGAATCAGAAAACGTGATGCCGGCACCCTCACCCGGCACGATCCAAACCGAGTTGACCACCCACATCGCCATGACAAAACCAACAGTCCCCCACATGCGGATACGGGGGAACGCCTCCGAAGGCGATATATTCCCCTCGCGGAGAAGTCTCAGCGCGATTGTGTTACACAGCGCGACTGTGGGAATATATGCAAACACCGACAAAGAAAACAGAACAAGTGACACCATGGGAGCTGCCGCCGCTGTTGTCGAATATACAAAAAAGGCAGTCATCCATACTGCACCCGTAAAGTGGCATAAGGACAGCATTTTCTGTCCCTGAACATAACGGTCAGCCAACACGCCGACAACCGTGGGCATGAACAATGCGGCAAATCCTCCCACGGCATAGAACCAGGGGATATAACGTCCGAGCCCCACGCTTCCGAGAAACTGTCCGAGAGAAACCAGATAGCAACCCCACACTGCAAACTGCAGGAAAAACAACGCCGACAATTTTGTCCTCAATCCCATATCTTCACGCCGCCGCTTCAGAATTTAAACTCGACTCCACCCATCAGAGTAAACCCCGGCATCGGGCAACCGTACTGTATCTCATAGTGTTTGTCAGTGAGATTGTCGGCCTTAAGCAGCAGCGTCACCGGTACATTGCCGCGCTGACCGAGAGTGTAGGCGGCTCGCAGGTTGAGCAGCGTATAGTCGCTTTTTTCCGGGCCTCCGGTAAGCAGTCCCCAGATGCTGTGTTCCTCGACGGCAAGTTCCCACGCCCCGGTGGTGTAGCTCGCACGGAGCATCATCTTGTTTTTTGGTGCATAGAGCACGTCGGCATCAGTGTGCAGATAGCTGTAGTTGCCCGTAAATCTGAGTCTTTCGTCAACAGCGAAAGAGGCGTCGACCTCAAAGCCCTTGTTTGTGAAACGTCCGATATTCATATTGCGCGGACGGCCGTCGACACGCTGCACCTGTATCATATCCTTGCCCTTGACGTAGTACAGAGCGACACCCACGTTCAGGCGGTTGTCCAATGCCCTCTGACGCAGCTCGACCTCGAAATTGTTGAGATATTCCGGCTTAAGGTCGGGATTTGCCGGGGCGTAGAGATAAAGCTCGCGAAGATTCGGGGCGCGAAAGCCTTTGCCATAGGAGAATTTGAGCGACGAACCCTTGAAGGGCTTCAGTATCAGTCCGGCCTGCGGCACCCACTCGTTGCCGTACTGCGACGAATGCTGCAGCCTGACTCCGGCATTCAGGGCAAGAATGTCGTCGAACAACCCCTGCTGCATCATCACGTATCCGGCTACTTCGTTAAGATGGGCGCTGAAATCATCGGTCTTCATGCCCGACTCCTTTTTCACATTCCATACATGACCGCCCCAGTGCACGAAATCGACTCCAAGCGAAAGGTCGTTACCGGACCATGGAACTATATTCTGAAAAAGGGTGAAACCCGCATTATAATCAGTCGACCGGAATATGTAGTCGCGTGGCTCGGCTCCGGGCGCATGACCGTCGTCCACACGGTTGCTGCCCCAGTTGACATACAACTGGGCACCCCCTTTCGAGCGTTCATAACGGTTGTTTACGTAAACGGCCGCTGTTCCTCGGGTAAGTCTGGTCCACATGCTTTCAAGCGGACTCTGCATAGTGCCCGGATTGTCGGCCCTGGTCTGCGACATATCGAGGGTCACGCCTGTCTGCCAGTTGCGGCTCGCCGAATAGTCGGCCTGAACATATTCGTTGGCAAGCCAGAACTCCGATCCGGCACGGTTGCCGTTGCTACGGTCGACCTGACCGGCGGCAGTAACACCTAACCGCCCCTGCCGGTACGACACTGCCGTGTTGAACTTCTGGGTAGAGAACGACCCGAAAAGCGCACGCGCACGTCCCGACAAGCCGTCGGTAGTCGCTTTTTTAGTGATTATATTGACAGATCCGCCCATGGCGTTCGAGCCGTAAAGCAACGAGGACGGACCTTTAACAACTTCCACGCGCTCGACTCCGTTGGCAACATATGTGTCGGGAAGGGCATGACCGAACACGCCGGCCCACTGAGGCATGCCGTCAATCATGAAAAGCACTTTGTTGCCCTGACCCACACCGCGTATGCTCACCGAGCCGGCCGCGCCTCCCGATACTCCGTAGCCGGCAAAGCCGCGCTCGCTCACAAAAAGTCCGGGCACCGCGTCCTGAAGCACCGGCAGCAACGAACTCTCAGTGCTTTTGTCGATAGCGGATGCATCCACTATCGTCACCGACAGCGGCGAGAGCTGGATATCGGTCTTGCGTGGCGATGACACGTAAGCACCTTCGAGATGCACAGTGTCCATAAGTTCAGAAGAATAGCCCGCAGGTATGGACAGGATTGCAGCTGTTAACGTCAATGCGATTTTATGCATATGCAAAAGTCATTTCAATTTTTCAAACAAAATTAACAAAAATACGTTTATACCTATAGACTTAAATTATTAAAATTATCAAACGGACATCATCTGCATGGACTGCCGAGCATTTTTTGACAAACTTGCCCCGACCTGGGACGATCACGAGTATCTTTCGACACCCGACCGGGTACGCGCCATTCTGAACCATATCGGGTTGCGGCGGTCGATGTCGGTACTCGACCTCGGCACCGGCACCGGTATCCTGATCCCGTATGTAGCCGAACTTATCGGATCCGAAGGACATCTGACCGCCGTCGACTTTTCCAAAGAAATGCTCTCGAGAGCCGTCAAGAAATACTCCAGTATCCAGCCGCCACCCGTGTTCCTTCTGTCTGACTTCGAAACGCAGTCCATTCCCGGCGTATATGACCACATCCTTCTATATTGTGTCTATCCACATATCTCCAGACCCGTCGACACCATCCGGCATCTCATCGACAACAATCTGGCGCCGGATGGCACAATAACCATAGCTTTCCCCTGCGAAGCCAAGGTTATCAACGAGATACATCGTCGCCGCAACGCATCCGGCACACCCCTTCCCGAGCCGGCTGCACTCGCCTCGATGCTGCGACAAAACAGCATCAATGCATCAGTCGCGCTCTCCACCCCAACAGCCTATATCGTCAACATCACGGGATAAACTCCTTTTTTGTTCCAACGCTGTGCGCGAATTTGAACAAGTTGAAACAAATGAGTAACTTTGCAGTTGTTTTACTATTGAAAAAATGAGTGCGATTGACATAATTATACTGGCTGTATTCGCAGTCTCCGCCGTTATAGGTTTCTCTAAGGGAGCTGTGCGCCAGATCGGGTCGGCCGCAGGGGCTATTGTCGGTTTCCTGGCAGCACGTGTGGCAGGCAATCCGGTGGGAATAGCCCTGTTCGGCGAAGCTAAACCCGAGGACAGTTCGTTCACGCCTGTGATGGTCGAGATAATGGGCTGCATCGTGGTGTTTCTGGCCGTATGGCTGGTGGTATTCCTCCTGTCAAAACTCCTCAAAGGACTCGTATCAGCCGTCGGTCTGGGTATATTCGACCGTCTCGGCGGAGCAGCCATAATGGTTGTCAAATGGTTTCTGGCGGTCAGCATCGTGCTGAACGTCTGGTATTTCTTCGACCCGTCCAACTCTATGTTCACCGGTTCGACCCTACTCGACGGACGGGTGATGCGCGAGGTCATGGAACTGTTCCCGTGGCTGATGGGACTGGCCGGTATCAACTAACGGCCTATCCCGATTGTTGTCATTATTAATTGCAAGACGAAATGACTGACGAAAAAGACAAAACAGACGATATTATCGACAACGTGACCTCCGGCGAATACAAGTACGGATTCACCACCGATGTCGACACCGACATAATACCCGTGGGCCTGAGCGAGGAAGTCATAAGGCTAATATCGGCCCGCAAAGGCGAGCCGGAATGGCTTCTCGATTTCCGCCTGAAGGCATACCGTCACTGGCTCACGCTCAAAATGCCGTCGTGGGCACATCTCGATATCCCCGAAATCGACTATCAGGCAATCAGCTATTATGCAGCCCCGCGTACCAAGGATGGTCCGAAGTCGCTTGACGAAGTCGACCCGCAGATTATCGACACATTCAACCGGCTCGGCATACCGCTCGAAGAACAGAAAGCCTTGTCAGGGATGGCTGTCGACGCCGTGATGGACTCGGTCAGCGTCAAGACAACCCACCGCGAAAAACTCGCCGAACTCGGCATCATATTCTGCTCGATCTCCGAGGCTGTCAAGGACTATCCCGACCTCGTACGCCGCTACTTAGGCAAAGTAGTGCCATATACCGACAACTTCTTTGCAGCCCTTAACTCGGCAGTATTCTCCGACGGCTCATTCGTGTATATCCCCAAGGGAGTGCGCTGCCGTATGGAACTGTCGACGTACTTCCGCATAAACGCCTCAGGCACGGGTCAGTTCGAGCGCACTCTGATAGTGGCCGACGACGACGCTTATGTCAGCTATCTCGAAGGCTGCACCGCCCCGATGCGCGACGAGAACCAGCTCCATGCCGCAATAGTTGAAATCGTGGTCGAAGACCGCGCCGAGGTAAAATATTCCACCGTACAGAACTGGTATGCCGGCGACGCCGAAGGACGCGGCGGCATCTACAACTTCGTCACCAAGCGCGGACTCTGCCGCGGCGACCATTCGAAACTCTCCTGGACACAGGTGGAGACCGGATCGGCAATCACATGGAAATATCCCTCCTGCGTGCTCAAGGGCGACTATTCGCGCGGCGAATTCTACTCCGTGGCCGTCACCAAGAACTACCAGCAGGCCGACACGGGCACCAAGATGATACACATCGGC
>CAZAZA010000045.1:0-21765 GCA_964489495.1 uncultured Bacteroides sp. | reverse complement strand
CCTTCACGGTGTCGTAGAACAGGCGGTAAACCGAGTCACCGTCGTTCTGATAGTCCTTGGCTGCGTTGATGCCGCCCTGGGCTGCTATGGAGTGTGCCCGGCGAGGGCTGTCCTGGATGCAGAGGTTTGTCACATTGAAGCCGAGTTCGCCGAGTGTCGAGGCTGCCGATGCACCGGCGAGGCCTGTACCGACAACGATGATGTCGAGGTTGCGCTTGTTGGCGGGGTTGACGAGCTTCTGGTGGGCTTTGTAGTTGGTCCACTTCTGAGCGAGAGGTCCTTCAGGAATCTTCGAGTCGATGACGTACTCGGGGAGGTTGCCTGACTCCATGTCGGCGTAGTCCTTCATGATGGGCGTGGAATCAATCATGCCCTGGACACTTTTTAAGTCTGCCATTGTATATAGAGTGTTTTTGTTATTCGGGTTAATTGATTACTTGCACTGGCCGCAGGCGTTGAAGTTGGGGCATTCGGCGTTGCAGGGAGTGTCGCAGGCGGCGTCACACGGTGTTACGATCTCGTGTGCGGCGTTCATTTCCTGATACTGCTCAAGCAGGGCCGGACATGTTGTGTATGCCTCTCTGTGTGCGTTGACTGTGAAGACGATAGCCTGGGCGATGAACAGCAGGACTACGATAGAGGTCCACCAGCAGCCGATCTTCTTGAGGCGCGGAAGCCATGTGTTGTTATCCCAGCCTGCCGACTGGAACATCGACCAGAAACCGTGGTTCATATGGAACCAGAGGGCGACAAAACCGATGATATAGACAATGGGAGTCCATACCTGGCTGAAGGCGATCTGAAGGAAGAGTGTGCCGAAAACGGGGTTGACGGGCTGTCCGCATTCACCGACATAGAAGCAGCCGGTAATCTCAGCCCACTGCATCTTTGCCCAGAATTGGATAAGGTGCACTACAAGGAATGCGAGAACCACGATACCGAGAACGAGCATGTTTTTCGAAGCCCATTCAACCTGGGGAGGACGGGTGTTGATCTTGTAACGCTCGTCGCCACGTGCGCGGCGGTTCTGGATTGTCAGCCAGAGGGCGTAGATGATGTGAATGACAAAAAGCGCTGCGAGGCCTATTGTAGCCACGAGTGCATACCAGTTGGCACCGAGAAAAGCGCAGATTACGTTGTAGGCCGTCGGCCATACGATTGCTACGCTGTTCATGAGCGCGTGGAACGTAATGAATAGGACAAGGCAGGCTCCGGTGATAGCCATCACGAGCTTACGTCCTATAGATGAGCTTGTTAACCACATAATTAGTAAATGATTTGAATTTATTGTTTGTTGAAAAATATTTACCGCGCAGTTGGTTAGGCAAAGTTAGCTTAAATTAGCCAAGATAACAAAATTTAATGAAAAAAATGTGGAATCCGCAGATTGCACATGAAAGCTTCAGGACGTACGCCGGCTTTATGGTTTAAGGGTGAAAAAACAAAAACGACACAACGTGAAGGTGTGCCGTTTTTGTTTTATGTCGGCATACACGGCATATCGCCGAGTACCAACACTTATCTGTTTGTCGACAATATCGCGCTCTCCGCAGCCCGTGAGCCTACAGTCCCTGATGCTGTCACTGACCTCTCGTTTTCCAATAACCCGGATGGCGAACCGTTGGTTTATATTACATTTAAGACGCCTGAAAAGGATATTTCCGGAAAGCCGCTCGGAAGTCTGACAAAAATCGAAGTAATGCGCGACGACAAGGTTGTGAAGACTTTTCTCAATCCGTCTGTCGGCAGCATATGTTCCTTTGACGATAATGTTGGGGAAGATGGCGAATTTGAATATGTATTTGTCCCTTACAATGCCGATGGAACAGGGCTTGACTGCAGGGAGATTCATTATGTCGGTATCGGTGCACCGGAAGCTCCGAAGCTGAACAGTGTGACCGAAACCAACGGCAACGGTGCTGTTAGAGTTGAATGGACAGCTCCGTCAAAAGATGTGTATGGCAACGATATTTCGTCCGACAAACTCAACTATGAGCTTCTCTTGAACGAGAATTCCGATTTCTTCCCTTTGGTAACAGGCATTCGCGGAACGTCGGTTGAAACACAGGTCAATCTTTCAGAAGGAGAGCAGATGCTGGCTCTGTTCGGCCTTACAGCATTGATTAACGACAATGTGTCGGATATGGCCTACAGCGATGTGATTCCGATCGGCAAACCGTATTCTTACCCGCACCATAATTCGTTTACTATCGACGACTACTATAGGTATGTCCTCGGAATATACAGTCTTGACAATATCAGCTGGATGATGCAGTCCGACGGCTCGGATCCCAAATCTCAGGACGGTGACAATGGTTATGTGGCTATGATAGGCAATGCCCCGGGTCAGAAGAGCGAATTGCAGACCGGTAAGCTTGACTTGACCGAGGCAGTGAATCCGCTACTTACGTTCTATACTTATATCTATTCGTACGATGAAAATATTATCAGGATTTTCGTCGAGGATTGTGCCACAAAAGAACATACTCTTGCCGGCACGGTAAATCTGGCGGATTATAACAAGGTCGGATGGCAGCGCGTGATGGTCTCGGTAACAGCGGCGGCCGGCAAGGTCGTGCGCCTTAGGCATAGAAGGGCAAATCATGACTCACGGCTATATTCCTGTCGACAATATGTCAGTGGCTGAAATGCCGCAAATCGACCTTTCTATCGACGAGGTATCGATGCCTGCAAGCGTTCGTCCGGGCAACGCTTTCGATGTTGGTGTGACGATTTCGAATAACGGTTGCCGCGAGGTCGCTGATTATGAAGTGCAGCTTTTGCGCGGCGACGTTAAAGTGTGCTCGGTTTCCGGACGGGTTCTCGGTTCGACTGAAAAGGTTTCGGTTGTTTTGAAAGACAGTCTTGACGCTTCGTATGAATCATATGCCGACTATCGGGTGTTTGTAGTCGTTGCCGGCGACGAAAATGAGGCCGATAACAGTTCGGAAGTCAGGAGAGTGACACTCGCGTGGAGCGTCCCCGATACTGACAATGCCGCCCCGGATGAGACTACGGATGATTTTGAAAGCTACAAGCCTTTTGTTACAGGTTTGGTCGGTGACTGGCTTACCGAGGATGTCGACGGCCTTCCCATTGGAGGGATAAACGGTGTTGAAATACCCGGAAAGCCTGAGGGTTCGCAGCAGTCATTTTGGGTTACTAACAACGATGATGAGTATGGCTTGTATTTCATACCGACGCGGTCTGGTTCGCAAGCAATGACGCAGTTGTTCTGCTCCAACGGACCATGTGACGACTGGCTGATTTCACCAGAACTCTACGGCGCCCCGCAGACTATCGATTTCTGGGCCGTGGCGCTTAGCGAGGATTACGGCCCGGAACGTTTTGAGGTGCTCTATTCGATCACTGACCGCGAGACCGACAGTTTTATCGTTGCATTGCCGGAAACATCCGTGGGATATGACTGGGAGAACTTTTTTGTTGCGCTTCCTGACGATGCACGGTATTTTGCAATACGTTGTGTGTCTGACAATGTGTATATGATGATAGTTGACGACGTGACATTCATCGGCAAAGGTGCTCCGCGCACTCTGCAGCTCAAAGGATATAATGTGTATCGCAACCATGTCAGGATCAATGATGCTCTTGTTGAGACGACATCATATGTGACATCAAGGTCGGCTGAAACCGACACATATTGTGTGACGGCGGTATATGACCTCGGAGAATCGCGCGGGTCGAACTATGTGAAGCTCGGAGAATCATCTCTTGAAAGTGTCGTAACCCCCGTTATGAAACTTGATGTTGTCGGTCACACGCTCTATGTTTACGGCGAAGATGAGACTTCGGTCTATACCCCCGATGGACGTTGTGTGTATAGTGGACAGAATGACATGATAGCTCTTCCGTCAGCGGGTGTATATATCGTACGCACATCCGCCGGTTCGTCAAAGATAGTGGTCCGATAACCGGGTAAGTATTCCAATCAAAAAAACGCGATGATCTGACAAAGACATCGCGTTTTTTGATGGTTAGCAATACCGCCTATTCGTTGTCGTCGGGGTGCAGGGCCGAGTAGACGATTGAGGCTCGGGCCGGTCCGACAATCCCGGCTATTTCGTCGAGGTCGGCTTCCGATAGCCGTTTCACACTTTTGAAATGTATCAGAAGTGCATCGCGTGTTTTCTCGCCGACCCCTTTTATGGAGTCGAGAGCCGACACTGTCTGGCCTTTGCTGCGGCGGTTGCGGTGGTGCGTAATGCCGAAGCGGTGCGCCTCGTCGCGCAAGTGCTGGACAACCCTTAGTGACTCGCTGTTTTTGTCGATATACAGCGGTATGCTGTCGCCCGGGAAGTAGATTTCCTCAAGCCGTTTGGCGATACCGACCACTGCTATCCGACCTCTGAGCCCCATTTCGTCGAGAGCCTCTACGGCCGCGCTCAGCTGTCCTTTCCCGCCGTCCACCACTATGAGTTGAGGCAGCTCCTGACCTTCTTCCACAAGGCGTGTGTAGCGCCGCGTGAGCACCTCTTTCATAGATGCGAAGTCGTCAGGACCTACAACGGTCTTGATATTGAAATGCCTGTAATCTTTTTTCGAAGGTTTTCCGTCGCGGAACACCACGCATGATGCCACCGGGTTGGTGCCTTGGATATTGGAGTTGTCGAAACATTCGATGTGGCGAGGCTGCTCGGTGAGGCGGAAATCCGATTTCATTCGATCCATAAGCCTGTCGATACGTTGGGTCGGATCTGTGCGTTCCATGCGCGACAGCATGTCGACTTTGTACTGTCGGGCATTGTGAGCCGACACTTCGAGAAGCTTGGCGCGGTCGCCGCGCTGGGGCACTATGTATTTTACCCCGTCGAGCTGCACGTCTGGCAATTCCGGAACGACCACTTCCTCAAATTCCACGCCGAGAGAGTCGCGTATCTCCTCGATGGCATAGGCGAGAAGTTCGGCCACCGATTCGTCAAGTCTTCGTCTGTATTGCAGAGTGACGCTCTTGACCACCGCTCCCTTCTTCACGTGCATATAGTTGATAAAGGCTTCCTGGCCGTCATCTTCGATGCCGAACACGTCGACATGGTCGACAACCTGGCTGACGATGACGCTTTTTGCGCGGTATCGTTCGAGACGGTCATATTTTTGTTTGATAATATGTGCCTCTTCAAACCTCAGATCCTCGGCCAGCCGCTGCATTTCTTCGCGGAGGTATGCGAGAAGTTCGTTGATATCGCCTCGGAGAATCTGCTTTACCCGCTCGATCTGTTCCATATAGTCTGTCTGTGATACCATTCCCTTGCAGCATCCCATGCAGCGTTTCATATGGTATTCCAGACATAGTCTTCCCTTGTCGCGCCGGATATATTCGGGTGTGATGGCGTGGCGGCAGTGACGTAGCGGGTATATTTCCTTGATTAGGTCAAGTACTATTCTGGCTGACCCTGTGTCGGTGTACGGCCCATAGTATTTCGAACCGTCTTTCACGCGCTGACGAGTCATGAACACACGCGGGTAATATTCGTTTGTAACCGCGATCCACGGGTACGACTTGTCATCTTTGAGCAGCACGTTGTAACGAGGCTTATATTCCTTGATCATGGAGTTTTCAAGGTTGAGCGCGTCCTGTTCGGTCGGTACAACGATATAGCTCATGTCGGCGATTGCCCGCACGAGCAGGTTGGTGCGCAGGCAATCGTGGGTACGGTTGAAGTATGATGATACCCGTCGTTTGAGGTTCTTGGCTTTGCCTATATAGATGATTTCACCCTCGGAGTCATAATAGGTGTAGACTCCGGGGGTGGCAGGCAGAACGGCTATTTTAGCCTCAAGTTCGGGCGATTTTTTATGCTTTGCCAATAAGTCAGTATTTGAGAAGAGATACAACTTCCGCATCAGCGGGCAGGTTTTCGCGACCGTGAAGTCCCTCAAGCTCGATGATGCAGTTGATATAGATTTTTTTCGGGTTCATGCTTTTGACGAGGCGGTATGCAGCAGCCATGGTGCCTCCTGTCGCAAGCACGTCGTCGTGTATGACAACGATGTCATCGGGCGTGATGGCGTCACGGTGGATCTCGATGGTGTCTTTGCCGTATTCCTTGTCATACGATTCTCTCACGGTGTCGGCGGGCAGTTTGCCCGGTTTGCGTGCCGGCACAAAGCCTGCGCCGAGTTCGAAGGCGAGTATCGATCCTCCGATGAATCCGCGAGACTCGATGCCCACCACTTTAGTGACACCTTTGTCACGGTAGAGTTGCGACAGGTCCCAGCCGATAATATGTAGGGCACGGGCATCCTTAAACGCCGTTGTCAGGTCGTAGAAGAGTATCCCCTTCTGCGGGTAGTCCGGTATTTCACGGATCTTTGACTTGATGTATTCCATTGTGGATATGTATGATTTGAGTTTTGATGTTTCACGTGGAACATTACGGACTCCTATCTGCCCATAAGGGTGAGAAGGACGTTGATGTCGTTGGGCGATACGCCCGGGATTCGCGATGCCTGGGCGACTGTCTCCGGGTCGATGCGCTTTAGCTTCTGGCGCGCTTCGGTGGAGATAGAATTGAGCTTGTCGTAATCGAAGCGTCCTTTGATGCGTATCTCTTCGAGCCTGCGGAGCTTGTCTGCAATCATTTGCTCCCTGTCGATGTAGCCCTGATATTTGATTAACACTTCCGCAGCTTCGACAATCTCGTCGCGCCGTTCGGCCTCTATCTCCGTTCTGATGAAGTCGGCAAGAGCGGTTATTGCTTCGGATGCCCGGGCTATCGTTATTCCGGGGCGCAGAAGCAGGTCGTATAGCTTGATGCCCTGCCTGAGGGGCTGCATGCCGTTAGCCTCAAGCCACGGGTTGATTAATGCGGGACGCAGCGAGTAGCCGCGAGTGAAGTCCGTCAGAGCGTCTCGCTGTTCACGCTTGGCGACCATGAGCTGATAGCGTCGTTTGTCGGCCGAACCGATGCTGTAGGCTTTAGGCGTCAGCCGCATGTCGGCGTCATCCTGCCGGAGCAGTATGCGGTATTCTGCACGCGATGTGAACATACGGTATGGTTCGTCGACTCCTTTTGTCACAAGGTCGTCAATAAGCACGCCTATATAGCTTTCGTCACGCCGGAGTATGAACGGCTCTTTCCCTTTTACGGCTAATGCCGCGTTGATACCTGCCACCAAACCCTGACCTCCGGCCTCTTCATATCCTGTGGTGCCGTTCACTTGTCCGGCGAAATAGAGGCCTCTCATGAGTTTTGTCTCGAGAGTGTGGAGCAGCTGGGTGGGATCGAAGAAGTCGTATTCGATTGCATATCCGGGTCTGAAAAGCTGCACTTCAGAAAGCGCAGGAATTGTCTGCAAGGCTTCAATCTGTATGTCCATTGGCAGTGACGACGAGAACCCATTAAGATAAAATTCGGTTGTCGCCATCCCTTCGGGCTCGAGAAACAATTGGTGCTCTGTCTTGTCGGCAAACGTTACGATCTTGGTTTCGATGCTGGGGCAGTAACGCGGCCCGATGCTTTTTATCTGACCGTTGTAGAGCGGCGAATCCGGCAGTCCCTTGCGGAGCACATCATGCGTCGACGTGTTTGTATAAAGTATGTGGCATGGCAGCTGGGGCAGTTCGCGTTGGATTTCGGGCAGGTAAGAGAATTTATGTCCGTCGTTGTCTCCTTTCTGCTCGATGGTCTGGTCCCATTTGACACTGCGTCCGTCAATACGGGCGGGCGTGCCTGTTTTCATACGGTCAGTGACAAATCCCAACGAGCGCAGCTGTTCGGTGAGTCCGGTCGAAGCCGGTTCGGCCACTCGGCCTCCGGGAGTCATGACACGCCCTACGTGCATCAGTCCGTTCAGGAATGTCCCGGCTGTCAGCACCACGGCTTTTGCCGAGAATCTTGCTCCGAGACGGGTGGTAACTCCGCTGACGCGTCCGGTTGCCTCGTCGATCTGAAGTCCGGTCACATCGTCCTGCCACATCGACAGCCCCTCGGTGCGTTCGAGTGTTTCCCGCCAGATGCGGCTGTATGCCATGCGGTCGCTCTGTGCTCTCGGGCTCCACATGGCAGGCCCTTTCGACCTGTTCAACATCCTGAACTGTATGGCGCTTCGGTCGGTTACTATTCCCATCATTCCCCCCATAGCGTCTATTTCCCTGACTATCTGACCCTTGGCGATGCCTCCAATGGCCGGATTACAGCTCATTTGGGCTATCTTGTTCATATCCAAGGTGATAAGCAAGGTTGATGCTCCGAGCCGGGCTGAGGCAGCTGCGGCTTCGCATCCGGCGTGTCCGGCGCCTACAACTATGACGTCGTAATCAAATTTCATTTTTCCGATTCTTCTGTTTTGATGTCATCAAGCATCTTCAGGGCTTCGTCCTCGTTGCGCTCCATGATTTCACGTTCTCCGGGACCCTTGTCGTTAATACCGCAAAGATGCAATATGCCATGAATGATCACGCGGTGCAGCTCGCGTTCGTATGTCGATCCGAAGAGTTCGGCATTCGAAGCAACGGTTTCGAGCGATATGACTATATCGCCGCTTATACGGCGCCCGTGGCAATAGTCAAAAGTGATTATGTCGGTGTAATAGTCGTGATTGATAAATTTCCGGTTGACATCAAGTATTTTCTCGTCATCGCAGAAGAGATACACTATTTCGCCTAACGACCGGCCGTGAGCATCGGCCACACGCTCAATCCAGCGTTGCAGACACACCGTATCAATCGGGGGCATTTCAACGCCCTCGCAGGTCCATTCAATCTTTCGGGTCATATACTAAGATATTGTGTGCAAATTTACTCAAACCTTAGCTTTTGTGCAAATTCCGCTTGATTAATGCATTCTCGGCGGTTTGCTCCGCCTCTCCCCTCCCCTGCATTGGGTCGGTGTGACACCGAAATGCAACCTGAATTTTTTTTAGGTCAAAAAACAATCGCTCAAAAAATGATATAATTTGATGAATTATAGCTGCTTGCGTTGATTTTTGCCCTCTGAGAAATAAAAAAATCAGACATTGCTGTAAAATCGGACGAAATATGCGCTTCTCGGCGGCGAAAAAAGTGTAACTTTGCAACAGAGAAAAATCAGAGGACGCGCAGTTTATGTCAAAGCTGTCAGTAACGATACTCACATTCAACGAGGAGCGCCGCATAGGCGCATGCCTGGAGTCGGTGCGCGACATTGCCGACGAGATTATTGTGGTCGATTCTTTGTCGACAGACCGCACTGTCGAAATATGCCGTCAGTACGGTTGCCGAGTCAGCAACCGTGAGTTCGGCGGTTACGGGGCGATGCGTCAATATGCCACGTCGCTTACCACCAACAATTATGTGTTGTCGATTGATGCCGACGAAGTCGTGTCGGACGAGATGCGCGAGTCGATACGGCTTCTGAAGTCGGAGGGGTTCACCCATCGCGTCTATAGTGTCAACCGCCTAAACTTCTATTGCGGTTTTCCGGTGCGTCATTGCGGATGGTATCCCGATCCTCAGATACGTCTCTTCGATAAGCGTTATGCCAATTGGAATCTGCGCGACATATCCGAGCGTGTGATTTTCCGCGACTCGGTCAATCCCGAGCCGATAGCCGGCGACCTGTTGCATTATCAGTGTTCGACCCGCGACGAATATCGCATGACCCAGACACGCCATGCAGTGATACGTTCAAAGGTGCTTGCTGTCCAGAATCCGTCAATCGGTTTCCTTACGCCGATTATCAAGGCGGCGGGGGCTTTTGTTGACTCTTATATTAAAAAAGGTGGCTGGCTCGACGGAATGATCGGACGCAACATAAGCTATGATCACTTTCTCGCCGTGCGCGAATCGTACAGGCTGGCACGCCGTTTGCAGAAATCGCATCCACGGACCGAACTCAAAACAGACGACCTGTAATGAACATCCTTCTGATTGTCTCGTCCGATAAGTGGGACGGTAAGTCACGCGCTGCGCTTAACTTGGGCATTGCTCTCGTCGCCGGCGGACATAAATGTGTGGCGGTGACGCGCAGGAATTGGAATGGTATCGATTTGTTCAGGCGTTCGGGAGTGGAGGTTCACCGGATGTTGACAGGAGGGCTTTTCGATCTGATTGCCGCCCCTGCTTTTGTGTCGCGTGTCTTGCGCGACGGCGCACCGTGGGTAGTGCAGGTCTTCTCTGCCTATGACTGCTCGGTGGCCGCTAAGGCCATAAGGCTTTCCGGCAATCCGGATGTCAGGCTGGTTGCTACATTGCATGAAGTGCCCTCACGTATTGCACCGGCAACTGCTGCCGATCTCGACCTTTGTTCCGCCTTGGTAGTTGAGTCGGAGACGGCTCGTGGCCGCCTGAGTGAGACCGGTTATAGCATCGGCGACCGGCTTCATGTGATTGCCACGGCCTCGGAGATTTCACCTACTCCCCTCCCCTGCACTCTGTCTCCCGACGCTCCGGTCACATTCATATATGTAGGGCAAATGACAAAATCAAGAGGAATAGATCTGCTCGTCGACGCATTCATGACACTCCGCGACCTCGACGTGAGGCTTATTATGTGTGGCGAAGGTCCGGGGCGTGAAGTGATGCCGGTCATTCGCCGTGTGCGCGACTCCGGCCTTGAAAGCCGTGTGGAATGGACCGGTCAGACCGACAGAGTGGCCGAAGTCATAGCACGGGCCGATGTGGGTGTCTTCCCGTGGCGCGAACATCGGGATTATTCACTTGCCTTAGTTGAATGCCTGTCGACCGGCCGCCCCATCATATCATCCAATCGTGTCACTCCCGAATTAGCTACCTTTGGCCCGGTCATCGACCCCGACAAGCCCGGCGACCTCGCCGCTGCCATGCGGTATTATGCAGCGGGAGACAGAGCAGCGTTTTCCCACGACTGTGTCAGCGTATGCTGGGATTACGGAAACTTTTGCAATAAATACTATGAACTTTACAAAATGATTTCTTCATGAAATTATATTAACGCCTGGCATCACCTCGTACTCTGCGTGTCGAACGGTGACATAAAGGATGCATTTTCGGAATAGCGTTGCGAAAAAAGACAGTAAATCTAAATTTTTTTGCGAAAAATAATTGCTGTATTTGCGAAATATCATTAATTTTGCTGCGTGCACGAATTAATACCAATCTACAAATAAATAATCTGTATGAACAAAACTCTACTCTCATTCGCAATGGCGGCTGCCATGTCGCTGGCAGTTGTGCAGCCTGTAGCTGCAGGTCTAAAGGCTGTCGAGGTAAAGCCCTATAGCGCGGCTGACAACGGCGGTTACCGTGTGAGTATCCCTGAAAACTTTATGACCGAAAATCCCACAGGCGAACCCTACGAGTATACCAAATCGTTTACTATGTTTACCACGTTTATGTGTTATGACGTAAACAAAGTAGGAGTGATCATGGGACACCGTGCTGAAGGACATGACAACGATAACGGCTCTACAATCTTTGTTGTCGAAAATGGCACCCTTGCACAGAAATCCGGCGCCAATAATTATAAAGGCACTATAAGTGATGTGGTTCTGGAGAACGACGTGTGGTACAAACTTGCTGCGAGCTACAATGCCGAGAATCATATGTGGAAGGTCTATCTTGATGGTAAACTTGTCGCCGAAAACGACAACGGTCAGGACCTTAAGCTGTTCGGCGACGATCCCTGCATCATTGCGCTTGGCGGACGCGATTTTAACGGAGCATTCGATGACTTTTTCTTCTATAATCGAGCTCTGGCAGATAATGAGATTGCGTTTATTCCGGAATATGCAGAGTGGTTTTCAGGCCTCCAGCTCTATTACGATTTCGAGGAGGTAATAGAAGGCACAACCTCACAGTTTGCCAATAAGGCTACCGGAGCGGATGCTGTTACCGACGTAGTCGCCACACTCAAGCATTGGACCCGTGGAAATGGCTGGGAGCCGTATGTGAATGTCAACGCCGGCGATGAAACCACACCCAAACTCGTCCTGGGAACCCGTCCCGCAGGTGCACTCAAACTCACACTGACAGTAGATGGTGACGGCAACGGTACAGTCAAATATCGCTCAATTAAGGAAGGCTCGGAATTCGAATTGTTGGAAAATGCCACCTGGGTGTCAAAGTACATATACGATTTCCTCATTGAGGCCGACGCAGAAAGTGAGATAACGAAGTGTTCGGCATACCTTGCTAAAGAGGATGAAGATCCTGAGGAGCCGGACTACACCTCATTGATCTCAGAAGATGGGAAAACCTGCAATGTTGAACATGTGTATGTGAACGGTGGCGACGCTGAAATATTCGTTACTTTCATCAAGGCCACATCGATTGATACCGTTGGAGCTGACAACGAGGCTGCCCCGGAATACTTCAACCTGCAGGGTGTGCGTGTCGACAGCAACAATATGGTCCCCGGCGTCTATGTTGAACGTCGCGGAGCTAAGACTTCGAAGATTCTCGTGAAGTAATCAGTAACTTCATCTGAAAATATATTAGGTCCCGGGATGAGCGAAACTCCTCATCTCGGGACCTAATTTTGCTAAAAAATCTTACAAGGTTTGCTCTGTTGGCCGGAAATGCCTATCTTTGCAGCCCAGTGGACAAATTTGGCTGCTTGCAACCACTTCAAAAAATGCTAAAACCGCACCGATTCCTTACATCACGACGGCGTCTCTTTTGGTATCTTGCCCACTGCGATATGTAGTAACTTATTTAACGACAAGATATGACGAACAACATTAAGAACGATGCCGTTTCGGTGCATCCCACTTATCTTTTCACATCAGAGTCCGTATCCGAAGGCCATCCCGACAAAGTGGCCGACCAGATTTCCGACGCTATTCTTGACGAATTTCTTGCCCGTGACCCTCAGTCGAAGGTGGCATGCGAAACCCTTGTGACCACTGGCCAGGTTGTCATTGCCGGTGAGGTGAAGAGCGAGGCGTATATCGACCTTGGCGAGACAGCACGCGAGGTGATACGACGCATCGGCTACGACCGTAGCGAGCTTAAATTCGATGCCGAATCGTGCGGCATTTTCTCGGCCCTTCACGAGCAGAGCGCGGATATCAACCGTGGTGTCGACGGGCGAAAAAGCGAACAGACTCCCGATCTCTCCGACCAGGGCGCCGGTGATCAGGGCATGATGTTCGGTTATGCCTGCAACGAGACTCCTACCTACATGCCCCTGGCTCTTGACCTCAGCCACCGCCTGTTGCGCGAACTTGCCGACATCCGGCGCGAGGGCGCACTTATGCCTTACCTCCGCCCCGACGCCAAGAGTCAGGTGACAGTCGAGTATGACAGCGGCAACCGCCCTGTGCGCGTCCATACGATAGTAATATCCACCCAGCACGACGAATTTATCAAACCCGATGCTTCCACATCACAGGCAGATGCCGACCGTGCGATGCAGGCAAAGATAACCGAAGATGTGCGTGAAGTACTCATTCCGCGTGTCAAGTCGTCTCTTCCGGCCGAAATAGCTGTACTGATTGATGACAACTATGTGCTTCATGTCAATCCCACAGGCAAATTCGTGATCGGAGGTCCTCATGGCGACACCGGGCTGACCGGACGTAAAATCATAGTCGATACCTATGGCGGTCGCGGCGCACACGGAGGCGGCGCATTCTCAGGTAAAGACCCCTCGAAAGTCGACCGTTCGGCCGCATATGCCGCCCGCCACATAGCCAAGAACATCGTGGCTGCAGGCATAGCCGACGAAGCCCTCGTGCAGGTGGCATACGCCATCGGCATAGCCGAGCCCGTGAGCCTGTATGTCAATACCCGTGGCACGTCAAAGGTTGGGCTTTCGGATGCAGAGATTTCGGCAAAAGTGTCGGAACTTTTCGACATGCGTCCCCGTGCCATAGAGGAACGCCTGGGGCTGCGCAAACCCATCTACAGCGAGACCGCAGCCTACGGTCATATGGGACGCGAGCCGCGCCATGTGGTCAAGACTTTTGACAACGGTCGGCTCGAAGTCGAGGTCGACTTGTTCACCTGGGAGCGTCTCGACATGGTCGATGCGATCCGCAATGCGTTTGGTCTCTAAGGTAAAACAGCCTTTTTTCGGCTGATTTTCGGCGGAATCGCTGCAATAATCGCACTGAATTTGCATAATGTGAGAAAAACACGTATCTTTGTGCGATTATTGCCGCAGCTCAGCGGCATGGTCAGCCAGTCAAAACAAAGGAAAAAACAATTCATTATAACAACTAATGGCAACCTTAGAGAAAATTAGAAGCAAATCAGTACTTCTGATTGTGATTATCGGTGTGGCGCTGATAGCGTTTATCATCGGCGACTTCTTGACATCGGGTCGCACTTTCTTCGGCAGCGGCACTACTGTGGCCAAAGTCGACGGTAAGAAGCTCGATGTACTGGACTTCCAGAGACGTATGGAGCAGCACAACCGTCAGGAACAGCAGACCGGGCAACGGCAGGACGGCGCCCAGCTCCAGCAGCAGGTTATTAACGAGATGATTTCGGAAACCCTGTATAAGGACGAATTGGAAAAACTGGGCATCACCGTCACTGATGCCGAACTTCAGGACCTCATGCTCGGTCGCGGCTCGGCGATTCTCAACGCCCGCGTGGCCCAGGAGTCGCAGGGACAGATTCAGTCGATCAGCGAACTGCACGGGCGCATCACTCGTCCGGCTGATTACGGCATGACCCCCGATCAGGTACAGCCGCTTGCCGCTTACTGGCGCCAGCTCGAACAGGAAATGGAAGAGCAGCTCCTGCAGCAGAAGTTCTTCAGCTTGTTCTCCGGAGCGATCGCAGCCAACGAGCTTGATGCCAAAGCATTGTACGACGAGAACGCGCAGATATCGCGTATGGCTTACACCCGCAAGAATTTCGCGACACTCTCCGACGACCAATATGAAGTGACTGAGCAGGATATAAATAACGAATGGTCGAAACACAAGAACTCCTACCGTCTTGAAGAGCCAACCCGCACTGTGAGCTACATCACCGTGGGGCTCGTTCCGTCGTCTGATGACATTCTCGCCGGACAGAAGCGTGTTGAGACAGCTCTCGGGTTGCTTCGCGGTTCCGATGACCCCGCAGTCCTTTCCGAAATGACTGACTTTGTCGTTGAGACCGAACGTAATACACCTTCGTCGATCCGTAACTCGCGCATCAGGTCGTATATCGACACAGCAGCTGTCGGTCAGGCCGATGTCGTTACGCTCAACGCCAATTCCTACACTCTTGTAAAGGTAATAGGCAAGACTATGGAGGTAGACTCCGTGAATGTCGATTTCATCGCTGTCAGCGGCCAGTCACAGCTCGACTCAATACGGACAGCCCTCAACAACGGCGCCAAACTTTCGGATTTTGCCTCTAACCCCGCAGTCGTAGGCCAGCAGGACAGCCTTTGGGTGTCGCTTGTCGACCCCTCGTCGGCTCAGGTGAAAGATATCCTTGCAAACGCCCAGACCGGAGTGTTCTTCTCGCCCGACACTGTGGCATCACAGCAGGGAGGCCGTCTGTTCCGCGTCAACCGTCGTAAAGCTGCGGTCCCTGTATATGAATATGCTACAATAAGCTACACAGTAGAGCCTTCTGACGCCACAATAGGACGCCTTGAGACTGAACTGAGCAACTATCTTGCTGCCAACAAGACAGCTGAGGATTTTGCCAAGAATGCTATCGAGGCGGACTATCAGGTGCTTACCGCAAAAGTCTCCCCCTCGACTCCGTCGCTCGGCAACCTCAACGACTCACGCAATGCCGTGGTTTGGGCGCTTGGCGCCGACAAGGGCGATGTTTCGCCGTTGTTCGGAGGTGAACAGACAGGCCGTCTGATTGCCGTGGCTCTCAACGACATATATGAGGAATATACTCCGGCCCGCGATCCTCAGGTTCACGAGTTCCTGACAGCCGAGGTCCGCAACCAGAAGAAAGCCGACGCTCTCGTGTCGGAATTTGGCGGCAAGGCCAACGACCTAAAGGGCTATGCTGCCCTCTTCGGCACCCAGGTCGACACAACAACTGTCAATTTCGGTCAGGTAGTAGTGCCAAACCTCGGTATGGGTGAATCAGAGCTTCAGGCTCAGGCCGCTCTCGCAACTCCCGGCAAGCTTGTAGGGCCGGTGAAGGGCAATCAGGGTGTGTTTGTGTTTGAAATCGTATCGGTCGACCAGCCGGCACGTCCCTACAACTTTGATGAGAGCGCCCGTCAGTTCAGCGGTACACGCGGCTCGTATGCCCTGATGAATATGCTCCCGCGCATACTTTTGGGCAACAAGGAGATTGAAAACAACCTCTCGACGTTCTACCGCGAATAATGACAATATTATAACCGATAACTGTCAACCCGGCATCGGCAAGCAAGCCGGTGTCGGGTTGACTGCTTTAATACCACTTAAAATCCGGAAAAAACATGAAGAGCATCCGCGAACTTTACCGCATAGGCACCGGGCCTTCGTCGAGTCATACAATGGGGCCGCGTATGGCCGCCACACAGTTTGCTGAGGCGCATCCCGAAGCTTCGGCTTTTGAAGTGACCCTCTATGGATCGCTCGCAGCCACGGGTAAGGGACACCTGACCGACCGGGCCATTATAGAAGTGCTCGAACCGCATGCCCCTGTCAGAATCGACTGGCAGCCAAAGGTTTTTCTTCCGTTCCATCCTAACGGCATGCGCTTCCGCGCTCTCAATGCCGAAGGGCATATAATTGCCGAAGACACAGTGTTCAGTGTGGGAGGAGGGCAACTGGCACGCGAGAATGATCCGGAGGGAGAATCTCCCGATGTCTACCCCCTGTCTTCACTCACCGATATCCTCAACTGGTGTACGGATAACGGACGCACATTCTGGGAGTATGTCGAACAGTGCGAATCTCCGAGTATATGGCCTTATCTGTCAGAAGTATGGGCCGTGATGAAAGCCAGTGTGGAGCGAGGTCTCGACCATGAAGGGGTGCTCCCGGGTCCTCTAAAACTTCCTCGTCGCGCCACCACATATTATGTGCGTGCTTCCGGTTACAAATCCAACCTGCAGTCACGCGGGCTGGTGTTTGCCTACGCTCTCGCCGTATCCGAAGAAAACGCTTCGGGAGGTGAGATTGTCACCGCACCTACCTGCGGGTCGTGTGGCGTTCTGCCGGCAGTGCTCTATCACCTGGCCCTGTCGCGACAATTCTCCGAAGCCCGTATCTGCCGTGCGCTTGCCACAGCCGGTCTGATAGGCAATGTGGTGAAACACAATGCCTCGATTGCCGGCGCAGAGGTAGGGTGTCAGGGTGAGGTAGGTGTAGCATGCGCCATGGCCGCCGCTGCCGCCAACCAGCTTTTCGGAGGCTCTCCCGCCCAAATTGAATATGCAGCCGAGATGGGTCTCGAACATCACTTGGGCATGACGTGTGACCCTGTGTGCGGGCTTGTCCAGATACCTTGTATCGAGCGTAATGCATATGCCGCCGCGAGGGCTCTTGACGCCAACCTGTATTCGGCGTTCACCGATGGCGGCCACCGCGTCTCGTTCGACCGAGTTGTGGAAGTGATGAAACAGACCGGCCACGACCTCCCGTCGATCTACAAAGAGACAGGCGAAGGCGGCCTGGCGCGTGACTGGAAAAAGTGATTACTGATTGAATTGCAATGACTCAAACAAATAATATCGAGACCGAAGACACGGGTAAGAAAGCGTCGATCTGGCGCAACCTGCTCAAATACGGTATACCGCTGGTGATAACTGTCGGCTTGTGCTGGCTTCTGTTCACCGGCTTTGATTTCAAGGAAATGATGGTCATCATCAAGCGTGACTGTAATTTCTGGTGGATTGGCGCCGCTTTGGTTGTGAGCATCTTCTCGCATATCTTCAGGGCCATGCGCTGGCGGATACAGCTCAACGCTCTTGAGGTCTACCCTCCCCTATTCTATGTAGTGCTGAGCATATTCGGCACCTATGCCGTCAACCTCGTGTTCCCGCGTTTGGGCGAACTATGGCGTACAGGTTATATAGCCGCACGACAGCAGGCGCCGTTTACCACCGTATTTGGCTCGATGGTGGCCGACCGCCTTGCCGACACCGTCACCGTGGCATTGCTCACGCTGTTCACATTCCTGATTGCCGGCAAGGAACTGATGAGCTATCTGGCCCAGAATCAGGAAAGCTATGAGCGTCTTCTTGCAATAGCCACCAATCCCTGGCTGTGGGTGGCAATAGTGGCTGTAATAGTCATGGTATGGGTGATATTTGTTAAATGTCCCAATAACAAGGTTGTCGTCAAGACACGCGAAATATGGAACGGACTCTGGGACGGTTTTGCGGTGATTGCCAGGATGCCCGGACGCGGACGCTGGCTGCTGCTCACTGTAGCTGTGTGGGGGTGTTATTTCTTCCAGCTATATCTGGCTTTTTACGCATTCCCGGTGACAGCCGAAGTTGCGACAAAATGCGGCATCACAGCCGTGCTCGTATGTTTCGTTCTGTCGTCAATATCGATGGGTGTTCCCTCTAACGGCGGCATAGGACCGTGGCAGTGGGCTATCATATTCGGCCTTAGCCTGTATGCGCGGAATGTCACGGGCCTTACGACCGAATATGCTGCATCATTTGCCAACCTCGTGCTTGGCTGTCAGACACTCCTGCTCATAGCACTCGGCATATTCACTTTCATATGCATAGCCATCGACAAGAAACGCAGCCGCATCTCCTAATCCTTCATACTTTAAAAAGAAATAATGTCCTACCAGCTCAAAGATATACCCATGGACGACGAAAATTCAAGCTCCATTGATTTCAGCGGAAGTATACCGCCCGAAGTAAAAGCCGAACCTCATCCATCCGGCGGGAATTCCCTCCCGATGACAAAACGCCGTCGTGGCTGCGGATTCTGGAGCTGGTTTTTCCTGATTGTCATACTCGCCCTGGGAGTGACTTTCTGGATTCGTTACTGCAATCCATATATTACCGACGCGCAGGTGCGCGGGTATGTACAGAATGTTGAGAAGCGAGGCATAATCTTCAAGACGTTCGAAGGAGAGTTGTTCCGGAAATCGGCCCTGGACGATACCACGAGCGTATATTCGCGTGATTTCAATTTCTCAGTCGATAACGATTCGCTGGCGCGTGTCCTTCAGGAATATGCGGGTTCACGTCAGCAGGTGACGCTGGATTATCGCAGCTACTACGGCACGTTGCCGTGGCGCGGCTCGTCGCGAAACGTGGTGGAGTCGGTGACTCCGGTATATAATGACCGGTAGGAGGACGATGGGATGAAGCCGATTTTTCTGATAGGATATATGGGTTGCGGCAAATCAACGCTTGCAAGGGCTGTGAGCCGAGCCGCCCGCCTCGATCTGATCGACCTTGACAACTATATCGAAGGGCGTTTCCACAAATCTGTCCCCGAGATATTTGCTGAAGGTGGCGAGAAACACTTTCGCGATCTCGAAACGCGCATGCTTCACGAAGTGGCTGAGTTTGAGAACGTCATTATAGCATGTGGGGGCGGAACGCCTTGCTTCGGCGACAATATGGACTATATGAACAGCCGTGGAACCACTGTATGGCTTGATGCCTCGATCGACCGGATTCACGAGCGGCTGGTGAAAGCACGCCGCAAGCGCCCGTTGATTGCCAATCAGACTGACGAGGAGATCCGGCGCACGATAGTCGACGGCCTTACAACACGTCTCCCCTACTATCGCCGGGCCGCGTTCACTCTCCCGTCTGACCTGCTTGAGGACAGGGCGCAAATAGCTGAGACCACTTCCCGATTTCTCGAGCTTCTTTCCCTTAACCCTTAATACTTTCTCCCATGCCTTCACCCGACACCCTTGAGAAGCGGGCTAAAACCAAAACCACCCGCCGTCGAATAAGCATCGGACTACCCCGATGCTCGGATGCGAACGAACTGAGGTTCCCTCTTACCCCGGAGGGAGTAAAGCAGCTTGTTGAAAGTGGTCTGACAGTGAAAATGCAGACAGAAGCCGCATCGACTATCCACTACACCGACGAACAGTACACGCGTTGCGGGGCAGCGATAGTTGACCGGGCTGAGGCACTGATGTGCGACGTGGTCATTTGTCTTGGGCCGCTGACACCGCGCGAGGTGCAATCGATGCGCCGTGGGGCGCTCCTGCTCACCAACATGTCGAGCGCGCATCACGACCGCGAAACGCTCCTGTCACTGCTTGAACACAATATAATCACGATAGCTATCGAGCTTATAGAGGATTATAACGAAAACAAGATGTTTGCCGACGCCCTGTCTGAAATCGACGGCCGTGCGGCCATAGCCATAGCCTCATCGCTTCTTGCTGATGCCATTCACGGTAAAGGGATTCTGCTCGGAGGAGTGGCCGGCGTTATACCATGCGAAGTCACTGTAATCGGTGCCGGAATAGCCGGGTGTGCTGCGGCCAGGTCGGCTGCGGGTGCCGGGGCGGTTGTCCACATGTTTGACAACGACATACATCGTCTGCGACTGGCCGACAGGGAATTGGGCAGCCGTGTAGTTGGATCGTCACTGCACCGGCGGGTTCTTGAGTCGGCGTTGAGGTCGGCCGACGTAGTTGTCGCAACCGATATATCGACTCCGCTGTCCATCGACTCCGATACGGTCAGGCTTATGAAAACAGGAGTTATAACATTTGACCTCACAAGCAGCCCGGGAGCTGTCTTCCCTTCACTGCCGGCCATCGATCTTGCTTCGGCTGCCTCTTTTGCCACCGCCGACCGTGGAGCCACACGCGTATGCTATATCAACGCAGGCAGCGCGGTACCCCGTACAGCGGCCATGGCCATGAGCAACGCTTTTATAACCCTTTTCAGTGTCATGGACGTGTGTGACGGTGTGCCCAACACACTGAAACTGGTGCCCGGGCTTCAGAAGGCGACGCTGACATTTTTCGGCAAGGCCGTAAACGCGTCTACGGCGCGTCTGGCCGCCGTTCGCCACGTCGACATATCAATCTACTTAACTATCAGCTAATGGCCGTCAGACGCAAATTCTACGTGGTCTGGGAGGGCCATGCTCCCGGCATATATGACTCCTGGGACGAATGCGAGCAGCAAATTAAAGGATACCCAGGGGCGAAATACAAAAGTTTCAGCTCGCAGACCGAGGCCACCGAGGCTTTCAGGGGCGATTACCGAGACCACATCGGGGTGATTGCGGCGATTGCCAGACACCAGAGTGATGTTGTCGACTATGCGTCCAATCCCGAAATCGTGAAAAATTCTATTGCCGTCGACGCTGCCTGCAGCCGCAATCCGGGGCCTGTGGAATATCGCGGGGTGGATGTGATGACGGGCGCCGAACTGTTTCATGTAGGCCCGCTGGCCGACGGTACGAACAACATAGGCGAATTTCTTGCTCTGGTGCATGCTCTCGCGCATTTCGACAAGGCGGGGATGTATGATGTCACCATCTATTCCGACAGCCGTACGGCGCTCTCGTGGCTTAGAAACAGGGCTGCCCGCACAAAGTTGCAACCCTCCCCCGCCAATGAGCCCATCCGCATGCTCCTGGCTCGGGCCGAACACTGGCTTGCCACCCACACGCCCCGTAACCCAGTGCTGAAATGGGACACCGAGCGGTGGGGCGAGATTCCCGCCGATTTCGGGCGCAAATGAGAGTCAGCGACAAAAAATAAATGCCCGCTCCCGAGAAAGGGAGCGGGCATTTATTTGCATTTGGTTACGGTTTATTAGCCGTTGTACTTCTTCATGCGGGCGATGAGGTCGAGCACTTTGTTTGAGTAGCCGATCTCGTTGTCATACCATGAAACAACCTTTACGAAGGTCGGGGTCAGCTGGATGCCTGCCTTTGCGTCGAAGATCGAGGTCAGGGGGCAACCGAGGAAGTCGCTTGAAACGA
>CAZAZA010000044.1:18078-22243 GCA_964489495.1 uncultured Bacteroides sp. | reverse complement strand
TTTACGATTCGTTGTCATGGTGATTGGATTGGTGTATTCATGGGCTGGAGGTTATTGATTCGCAAATATAACACTAATAAACTTTTCTTCAAAATATTTGTCGGCTTTTTAATGAAATTTATTTACAAAAAAAAAATAAATTCAATACGAAATGCACCTAAACATCGTAACGATTATATGTTGCATAACATACTTATTTATGTACCAATTTGAACAAAATATCATTAATTTTGCAAATATGAAGAAGTTGTTGCTATGTCTTCTATTATTTCCAATTCAAGTTGAAAATCTCATATTAAGAAATAAGGGAATTCAATTATTCAGGAATGGCACAGACCATGCACCCTTGAATGAGTTCATTCCAAATTTCATGTCGCTTCCAAACTTTAGATAATGAGAAATTTTATCATAATAGTATTATTTTGCCTATGTTTTACCAATAAGAATTATTCTTCAGAATGTGATCAAGGTAAAAATTGCGGTGAACTACAACTGGATTCCTGTCATAAATACATATGCTATGAATTTGGACTTTCCAACTTAATTGATATATATATATTGCCGAAGGAGACACCATATGTGATGTCTTAATTTTTGATGGTAAAGGAACCTGTGTTTCAACAACATGCCAGAAGTCTCCTATTTTAAAGTGGGCCTTTGATGTTATGGCTAATGAGATAACAAAGTCTCCGGTAATAGTAGACAACAACTATAAACCATATTATTATAAGTTGTCAATCCTATATGATAGCCGTCGGGAAATTATTTCTTCATCAGCTTTGCTAATTGACAATAGTGATGATGTTAAGAAAAAAATTGAAGAACTTAAAGCCTTCATAATTAAACTATGGATTTCCAATTGTATAAAACGAAACAGTCGTGTCCCCCTAAACGACACTGACCATTCACTTCCCTGGATGTATAAAATCCTTGCGAAAGAAATAGATGCTAATGTTTCATTAGCCCATGCCTCACGGCCTGATAATGAGATGGATCTCTGATGCAGGAATTAGACAGTTTATACCCGATTCTGCAATCTATAGTTCACGCTCAAAGTAAATAGGAGTAGAGCATGATGCACAATACGCAATCATTATGCATTACGCATTGAATTACGCACATCGTGACCCGTCGGACGTTGGAAGACCCGCAGGTCGAACATTGTGACTGCCGCGAGAAGCCTGTCGAAAAAGTCGGCCTGAACCTGCTCGTAACCGGGCCAGTCGGTGCGCGACGTGAAAAAATACACCTCGACCGGAATTCCCTCCGGCGTGGGCTGAAGCTCGCGGACAAGCGTGGTCATATCGGCGCACAGTGTGGGTTCGGAAGCCACGCTCCATTCCAGATAGCGCCGGAACAGCGTCAGATTGACAAAACGCGGGCCGAGAGATTCACGCACCTCATCGGTCGGCCAGCCCGTACCTTCGAACCGTTCGAATATCGACCGGTCTACGTGACGCACGGTAGTCATGTCGATATTGACCGAACGCATCACGCGACGGCCGCCGCTGTCAATCATCCCACGCCAGTTCTGAAACGACTCGCGGATAAGGGCCGTAGGCGGAAGTGTTACTATGGTTTTGTCGAAATTCTGAACCTTTACTGTTGTAAGTGTCACTTCAAGCACATATCCGTTAGCATTGTATTTGGGCGAACTAATCCAGTCGCCCGGGCGCAGCATATCATTAGCCGACAGTTGAATGCCGGCCACAAGCCCCAGAATTGTGTCTTGAAACGCAAGCACGAGTATGGCCGCTGCCGCCCCGAGACCGGTAAGAATGGCAAGGGGGTCTTTATTAATCAGTATGCTGATAATAATTATCACGCTGATAAGGATTACAACCAGCTGTATCATCTGGAAGATTCCTTTCAACGAATGCGATTTAAACCGGTCGGTGTCGAGAACCAGATCGTGGGATGCGGAGATAAACCTCACCGCTATCATCATGCCGCCCAACACCGTCAGTATTTTGCATAAACCCACCACGGCGGGCTGTACAGACGGATAATAGGAAAATGCCGACGGAAGCGCCATATACAGCACCACGGTGAAGAGGAAACGCCACACCGATCGAAGAACTTTGTCGTTGAACAAAATGTCGTCCCACGTAACGGATGTATGACGCACAAGCCTTTTGACATTGCGTCCTACCAGCTGTATAAGCACCTGATAGATTATCCAGGCTCCTAAAAGCGAAAGTGCCACCGAGACGAATGTGGCAAGCAACTGCCTTTCGCCATCCGGCACTTGAATTCCGGCTAATGCCGCCGATATTTGGTCGGTGAGACTTTGCATATGATTGCTGGGATATTATGCTGATTCCGGTTCATCGTCGCTCCGGCTGTCGCGCAGAGCTTTTTCGCGCCTGCGGCGACGCGACATGTGTGAACGGTGAAGTTCGCGCTGGCGCAATGTCAGCCGCAATAGCATTATACACACCAGTGTCACACCGATTATACCAAAATAATACAGATAATTGCCGGCGGAGAGCTCTCCTCTGCCTATATAGCTCATTACTGCAAGGTACACGAGCAGCACAAGTGGGAGAAGTGTGGATTTTCGTAGTTTCATGAGATGGTCCCGATTGAAGATGATGACGTAGTGACGTGCGCCGACGGCTCGAACTGTCCGGAAGTGAGCATGCGGTATATGCGCAGGCAGGCCCATGCGTCGGTCGATGCATAAAGACATTGTCCCTGGGTAAGAGCCGGAGCCTCCCAGTTTGACAGGCGCTGGCTTTTGGAAATACGCTGCCCGAAAACTATGCCGTAGACTTTCTGCAGGCTGCAGTCACTGATGTGGTAATTCTTGACCATCGACTGCAGGTCGATAAATCCACCCGGCGTGAAGTCTCCAAGACGGTGAAGTACCGAAAAGTCATCTTTGAGCGACAAGCCCACTTTGACCACTTTCTCATCTTCAAGAAATGCCTTGATCGGCTCTGTCAGGCCGGTTTTGTTCAGTCGGATAAGGAAACAGCGGCTTTCAGTGGACAACTGCATCAGAGCCACAGTGTTTACCTGGCCCTTCTTGAACGAGGGCTTCGTCTCTGTGTCAAAACCCACTATCCCATACCCGGTCAGCTCCCTTAATGCGGCCTCGGCCTCTTCAGACGATTCTATTATAGTGATCTGGCCGTCAAATGCCACTGTCGGCATCTGGGCAAGCTGCTGTTTGTCGATTGCTATGTCTTGAGTATCGATTCCCATCTGATTTGATTTCACATCGTAAAATTAGCAAATTCACACGATATGAATTTTAACCGGGACATATTTTAACAAACGTTACATGTCACTGCTCAGAGCATTGCCGCCCTATTTAGCGGTAATACCTATGCCGAACAAAGCGTAGTCGAAATAAGCGGGGTCGTCGGGGCGCAGCGACCGCATTGCGTCGGTCAGCTGTTCAACGGCTTTGCGGTCGTTTGAGCGACGGTTCAACAGCCCGAGGTCCCTGGCTGTCGCGGCCACATGCACGTCAAGAGGTATGAATAGTTGCGAGGGCTTTATCACGTCCCATACCCCGAGGTCTACAATGCCGTCATTTCTGACAAGCCAGCGCAAAGCCATATTCAGGCGTTTCAAGGCTGTCGTCGAGGTATTAAGCGGCAGACAGCGCGAATCTCCGGAGCCATTGTTTGCAGCCGACAGTTCGCGATTTATGCATTCGGCGAGCCTCCACGGGGCATCGGCATACGACCCCACGCCTTCGGCACGGGCAAAGTCCTGCAAAGTGCCGTGGGCAGAATAAATCCGTCGCAGACCGCGAAGGTAGTGCCGCAGATTTGCCGCGAAAAAAGTGCGATGAATGTTAATGTCGGGAAGGTCATCGTATCCCTCCTCCATCATGTACCGGTACGGCTGGTTATCCATAAGGGCAAGCATGCGGTCGCAGTCGCGGCATATCATGCGGCGGTTGCCCCATGCGATAGTCGAACATAACAATGATGCGACCTCTATGTCGCGAATATCGGAAAAGCGCCGGGGAAACTGCACCGGGTCTTCGGCAATGAAGTCCGGATTATTGATTCTTGCAGCTTCACTTTCGAGCAGCAGGATAATATCTTCTGGTATTGACATAATATAAATAAAAAAATGCACGAACCTCTATCAGAGTCCATGCATCTTTAGTAGCCCATAGGAGAATCGAACTCCTCTTTCAAGA
>CAZAZA010000044.1:0-18068 GCA_964489495.1 uncultured Bacteroides sp. | reverse complement strand
TCCTAGCAGATAGACGAATGGGCCGGAATAGGATGGCGTCATGCCGCCACCATCTCTGTCTTAAAGACCGAGCTTGTTGACGTAGAGCGCCAGCTTGCTCTTAAGGTTCGAAGCCTTGTTCTTAGAGATTGTCTTCTTGGAAGCGAGACGGTCAAGCATTGCCGTAACCTTCACCAGAGCCTCGGCGGCCTGGGCCTTGTCAGTCATTTTGCGAAGATTGCGCACGGCGTTACGGGCGGTCTTGGCATAATAGCGGTTGCGCAGACGACGTGACTCGATTTGACGAATTCTCTTAAGAGATGATTTATGGTTTGCCATTAGTCGTTAACTTTTTTGCTTTTTGTTTTACATTGTAGCCCATAGGAGAATCGAACTCCTCTTTCAAGAATGAAAATCTTGCGTCCTAGCCGATAGACGAATGGGCCATCATGCTTCCGAGTGTTAACCTGCAAAAGCGAATGCAAAGTTAGACACTTTTTTTCATTCCACCAAATTTGCAAGCCAATTTTCAACAAAATTTGCTCCTTCAAGGCCATTATCGGCCTTTTTCCGCACACTTTTTGCCCTGAAAGAGACTCCGGCCTCCTGTTTCAGTTGTTTAGTCAGTCAAATTTCGTAATTTTGCTCTGACAAAAAATCGGCACGATGAAAGAATCCATCACCTTTATTACGCTCCGTTCGACTCCCGTCTCTGACAAGAAGTCGATTCTCAACGCGTTCTCCAAGGAATACGGGCGAGTTTCGTTTGTCGTTGCCGGAGGCCGCTCACCCGAGGCAGTGCGTCGCCGTGCCCTGCTGATGCCCCTGAATATTGTCGAAGGAATCGCAGACAGGCGTGCAGGGAACGAACTTATGACCCTTACACAGCCTCACGCCGTGTCGCCGGCCGGAAGTTTTTCGGGTAATCCGGTCAAAAACGCGGTAGCCCTGTTTCTCACCGAAGTCCTTTCTTTGCTCCTGCGAGAGTCGCAACCCGACCCTGACCTGTTCGACTACCTGTCGCTGTCAATCGGCCGCCTTGCAGTCGCCTCGACTCATGAAGCAGCCAACTTCCACATATGTTTTTTGTTACATTTGAGCCGGATTATAGGCATCGAACCCGACTGGGAGTCATATCGTCCCGGAACAGTATTCGACATGTCTGACGGACGGTTTCGCCGCCCGGACGCCCTCGGCGGGACTTTGCTCACCATTCCCGAATCGGAAGCCGCACATAAACTATCGCGCATGACGTTCAACAATATGGCGCTATTCCGCATGAGCCACAACGACCGCAACACGGTTATCGACATGATCATCCGTTACTTCTCCATGCATTACGCGTCGCTGTCGTCGCTGCGTTCACTTGATGTGCTCCGCGAACTCTTTATATGATATATACGCCGGCACGGCGTCTTCGGTGTTCGGTCCAATGACTTCATCCGCTATGTCCCTGACCTGCGGCATAGCGTTGGCCACAGCCACCGAATGATCGGCCGCCTGCATCATCGGTATATCATTCAGATTATCTCCGAACACCGTCACCGAACCGGCTCCAAGACTGTCGGCAAGCCGTGCTATGGCCGATGCCTTCGTCACCCCGTGTGCCATTACTTCAATGAGCGCCTTACCTTTCGACACTATATCATTATAAGCCGATACATTGCAGCCGGTCTCTCTCCTGATATATTCGGCGCAAGCAAACACCTGGTCGCACTCACCCATCGCGAAAAAAAGGATGGTGCGTTCATGGTCTATCAGACCGTCAGGATGGTCTATGTGCAGACGCTTTAGCGGCAGGTTGCTGCGTTCCTCGGCAAAACTGCGTTCGCGCCGCGACATTATTCCATTAAAATATGTGTGCAGCATTCCTTCATCATCGATTACATACACAAAGGGATGAAGCCCGAACTTCGACATGGCCTCCCTGACGCACGGGGTGGTATCAGGCTGGATAAACTGCTGCGACAGATAGCACCGTCCAACAGGGTCCCATAGCGCGGTGCCGGTCATAACCACCACAGGGAGGATTAGTCCGGACCCTCTTAGAAGGCCGTCGACGGTGGCCGGAGTGCGTGCCGTGGCGGCAGTAATCATCACGCCACGCGCAACAAGGTCGTTTAACACACGGCTCGACCTCTGGCTTATGCGCGAATCCGATCCGAGAAGCGTGCCGTCAAGGTCTGTGACATAGAGTGTAGTTCTGTTTCCAGTCATAATGCGTGTCATTTTACCGGCAACTCAATACGGAACGTCGTCCCGACTCCGGGTTCCGAACGTTTGACAAATATTCGTCCGCCATGATATCGGCTGATGATACGGCGGGCAAGTGTGAGGCCAAGACCCCAGCCACGGCTCTTGGTCGTATAGCCCGGATTAAATATTGTGTCGAAATTTTTGCGCAACAGGCCTTTGCCGGTATCCGTCACTTCAATCACCGCCTTGTTGTCGTCGAACATTGTCGACACATCGATTTTCCCTTTACCGTCGGGCATGGCATCCACGGCGTTCTTTATCAGATTTTCCATAACCCACTCGAAAAGAGGTGTCGACAGACTGGCATCTATAGGCTCGGCCGACGGGGTGAAATCCAACTTGATCCGAGACGATATGCGGGTCGACATATAGTCCACGCATCTTTTGACAACCGAGTTCAGCTCAACCGGCTCCATGCTCGGTTTCGACCCGATCTTGCCGAATCGTGAGGCTATTGTCGAAAGACGCTGCACATCCTTGCTCATCTCCCCTACTATGTCGGGGTCAACACCTTCGTCAGGCAGGAGTTCCATCCATGCCATAAGCGAGGAGATCGGCGTGCCCAACTGGTGGGCAGTTTCTTTCGACAAGCCTACCCAAACCTTATTCTGTTCGGCACGGCGGGTGGAATTTACGGCATAATAAACAATCAGGACAAACGCTATCATCACCAATAACTGTATATACGGATAATAGCTGAGGTTGCGCAAGAGGCGCGAGTCCTCATAGTAAAGATGTTGCCGGTAATCCGGACCAATGATTATATTTATCACATTCGGGCCGCCGCGCAATTCCTCCAGTTTTTCACGAAGATACGCCTCATTGACCGGACTGATATACATCGGCTGCATCGAATCGACAGGCTCCGGAAGGTCGAAGTTGCGGTGACTTATAATATTGTCATCGTCATCGGTCAGCAACACAGGTATAGTACGGTTGTCCTCGATAATGCTCCGCAAGAACTCCATGTCGCTGCCGGCACCCTGATTCGAGAAATCAAGGCTTATAATCTGCTTGGTGGCATCGGCCCAGATTTGCATTCGGGAATGTTCCTGAGCCGCCAGCTCACTGACAATTTTGTCGGAATAATAGAGGAAAAAAGCCACAACAGTGACCGACACGGCCAAAAACGCTGCCAGGCCATAGCGTCGTATCTCGTAAATATTCATACCGGATAAATAACGTGATTCGACACACCTATATTGCAGAAGCAGACCATTTTTCAGAAATTTAGAAAAATTTCACCATCTCAATAGCTAATAATCCAACCATTTGTCGTAAATTTGTGTCAAAACATTTTAACCACGAAAAATACATGAAAATGAGACTTCCTTTACTGATGCCGTCCTGCCTCGGACTCGCTGCAGCTGCCGTTGCATCTATTTCATTTACCGGATGTTCGAGCACTTCTGCAGAGCCTGTGAAGCTTGCACACAGTGAAGTATTTGTCCCTGGCGAATACGGCTCACAATTCTACAGGATACCGGCACTCGCAACCGACACTGCCGGCAACCTCATAGCCGTTGCCGATAAGCGAATCGAGTCAAACGCCGACCTTCCCGGCAACATCGATGTCGTGTTCCGCAAATCGACCGATGGTGGAAACACCTGGTCGGAATACGTGACGGTTGCCGAGCATAACGAAGACGGCGGCTATGGTGATCCGGCCCTTGTAGTGGACCGTAATACCGGCGACATCATCGTAATATCAACCCACGGCAACGGCCTCTGGCAGGATGCCCCCGGCCATACGGCAATCTCGCGTTCACGCGACGGAGGCGCCACCTGGGAAACCCCGGTGGATGTCAGCGAAATGATCTGCGTGGGCGAGAATGCGCCACTGAAAGATGTCCTCGGAGCATTCGCATCGTCGGGTGCGGCACTGCAGCTCAAGTCCGGACGCATAATGTTTGTTCTCGTCGTCCGCCAGAAAGACGTCGAGAATTTCAGCTGCTATGCCATATACAGCGACGACAGCGGCAAGACCTGGAACGTGTCACAGAACCCCGGCACATTCAACGGCGACGAATCGAAAGTTGTGGAACTTTCAGACGGCACCGTGCTCATGAGCATCCGCAACCGCTACAGAGGCCAGCGCATGTTCTCGAAATCGACCGACGGCGGTGTGACCTGGTCAGAGCCTTGGCTTGCAACCGATCTCGAAGATCCCGCCTGCAACGGCGATATACTCCTTTACACCACCAAGGACGGCAAAGATATATTGCTGCAGTCGCTTCCCGGATCGCCTAACCAGCGTGTTGATGTGAGCATCTATGCCAGCATGGACAACGGTCAGACATGGCCCAACAAGTATGTGGTGACCGAACTGCCCTCGGCATACTCAGCCATGACCATCATGCCGAACGGCAACATCGGCATCCTCACTGAGGAAGAGACCAGTCCCGAAGTAAAGAACCGTTACCACCTTGTATTTGACGAAGTACCTCTGGATTCGATACTTGCTTATCCCAACCCCAACTACAAGAAATAACCCGTTCTAATGGAACAATTGCCCGGAAGCAACCCATTTGAACGTCCGGTCTATCTTATGAGCAAACCGGCAGGCGCGGCATGCAACCTCGCTTGCCGGTATTGCTATTATCTGGAGAAATCAAAGTTCTACCGCCCCGCCCAACCGGGGAGTGTCGATGCGCGTCGAGTGATGAGCGACGAGATGCTCGAAATATTCGTTCGCCGTTACATCGAGGCTCAGCCGGGAAATAATGTACAGTTCACCTGGCACGGCGGTGAAACGCTGCTCAGACCCGTCAGCTTCTATAAACGTGCCATAGAATTGCAGCTCAAATATGGCCGGGGCATGAACATAGAAAATTGCATCCAGACCAACGGGCTGCTCCTTAACGACGAGTGGTGCCGCTTTTTCCGTGATAACGGCTGGCTTGTAGGCATATCGATTGACGGCCCCGAGGAGTTTCACGACGAATATCGGCGAAGCATGGGCGGCCAGCCGACTTTCCAGCGAGTCATGAAAGGCATACGGCTGTTACAGCGCAACAACGTGGAATGGAATGCTCTTGCCGTTATCAACGACTTCAATGCTGACTATCCCGACGATTTCTATAGCTTTTTCAAGGATATCGGATGCCGTTACCTGCAGTTCACGCCCGTTGTCGAACGAATCACTGATCATGGCCTGGCCAGTGTCGACGACACCGATGTACCTTTGGCCGACTTCTCCGTCAGGCCCGAGCAATGGGGACGTTTTTTGTGCAGGCTGTTCGATTTGTGGGTACGTAAGGATGTAGGTAAATTTTTCGTGCAGATTTTCGACTCGACGCTTGCCAATTGGGTGGGAGTGCCTCCAGGAGTCTGCACCCTTGCTCCGACATGCGGCCACGCGGCAGTGATGGAATATGACGGCGAAGTGTATTCCTGCGATCATTTCGTCTTTCCACAATACCGTCTTGGCAACCTGCGCGAAACCCCGCTTCCCGAAATGATGATGTCGCAAAAGCAATTGAAATTCGGAGCTGACAAACGCGACACACTCCCGTCGCAATGCCGTAGATGCCCCTGGCTTAAGGCCTGCAACGGCGAATGCCCCCGTAACAGGTTTGCTAAAACACCTGACGGGGAATCCGGACTAAACTACCTATGTGAAGGCTACAGGCAGTTTTTCAGCCACGTGGCTCCTTATATGGACTTTATGCGCGACGAACTTGCTGCCGGACGTGCACCGGCCCGAGTTATGACTCACTTCAATCCGACAATAACGTCATGAAATACCTATCGTTGCCCGAAAGTTGCCGGCACATGCAGCTGCCTTTCTATCTTGCCGCCGAGGAGTACGCCGCCCGTCATTTTTTATGCGAGCCTGAGCTTTTCTTCATGTGGCAAGTTGAACCGACCGTCATTTTCGGACGCAACCAGCTGATGGAATGTGAAGTCAATCTCGATTTCTGCCAACGCGAGTCAATCAACGTGTTCAGACGCAAAAGCGGGGGTGGCGCGGTATTTGCCGACATGAACAATATCATGTTCTCATATATCACAGACGGCAGCGACATCACCGGCATTTTCTCGCATTACACTTCATCGGTTGCCCGATTTCTTCGAGGTCTCGGGCTGGATGCCTCCGACAACTCACGCAACGACATCCTCATAGGTGAACGAAAGGTGTCTGGCAACGCATTCTACCGCATAGGCAACCGGTGTATAGCCCATGGGACCATGCTGTACGACATGGATGCCCGACGAATGTGCGGTGCTCTGACTCCCTCCTCCGACAAACTTCGGTCAAAGGGCGTGGAATCGGTACGCTCACGCGTAACAACCATCCGCGAGCATCTCGACATCTCTCTCGACGACTTCATGAAAGCCGCCCGTAATTCTTTGTGTGAGTCAGAAATAAGACTCACCGAAAAGGATGTGCAGGCTATCGACGATTTGTCACAGCCTTATTATACCGACAGATGGATACGCCAGCACAATCCTCGCGGCGATTTTTCACGCCGGTCGCGGATTGACGGAGTCGGAGAATTTTACGTGGACATTGAACTGAATGCCGGAAAAATCGGAAAAATCTACATTTCAGGAGACTTCTTCCCTATCGGGGACTTCGATACAGAACTTCTTGCACCGCTCCGCGGAGTGGATTATACCCGCGATGCTGTCGAAGCAGCCATCGCCCGACTCGACCCTTCGAAATCTATTCCCGGACTCGACCGCCGTTCGTTCGCCGAACTTCTATTCTGATAAAAAATAAATCAACCACCTTAAATATAAACGTGATGAACGAAATCAAAACCACTTGCCTACATTCGCGCCATCAGTCGCTTGGGGCGCAAATGAGTCCTTTTGCAGGATTCGATATGCCGATCAGCTATGAGGGCATCGCCGAAGAACATATGGCAGTCCGAACCGCCTGTGGCGTGTTCGACGTTTCACACATGGGCGAAGTCCTCATCGAAGGCCCCGATGCGGGCGCCTTTGTCAACCATATCTTCTGCAACGATGTAGATGCCATGCATGACGGCGAAGTTGTCTACGGCATGATGCTCAATGATAAAGGCGGCACAGTCGACGACCTGCTTGTCTATCGTCTGAATGCCGACCGTTATCTGCTTGTAATCAATGCGTCGAATATCGACAAGGACCTGGCATGGATCAACAGTCATCTCGGAAATTACAACGCACAGGTCACCGACTTCAGCCCTGCGACCTCCGAACTCGCGGTTCAGGGTCCGAAAGCCGAGGAAACATTACGCGACATTCTCGGCATTGACGCCTCAGATCTCAGTTTTTACACTTTCAAAATCATCCGTCGTCAGGACGGCAAACCCATGCTTGTCAGCCGCACAGGCTATACCGGTGAAGACGGTTTTGAAATATATGCCGACCACGATACGATATGCCGCTTCTGGGACTCTCTCATCGACTCGGGCCTGTGCAAACCATGCGGCCTCGGTTGCCGCGACACCCTTAGGTTTGAAGCCGGACTGCCTCTTTACGGTGACGAGCTCACCGACGACATTTCACCGGTCGAAGCCGGCCTCGGCATGTTTGTCAAGACGGGCAAACCTGACGGATTTATAGGCTGCGGGGCATGCGCTGAACAAAAAGCCTCCGGACCCGCACGAAAATCGGTGGGTCTTGAAATACTCGACCGCGCCATAGCCAGGCACGGATGCGAAGTTCTCTCCCCCGACGGAGAAGTCATCGGCACGGTCACTACCGGCTACCGTGGAATATCCACCGACCGCAGCATCGCCGTGGCACTCATCGACGCACGTTACGCAAAGCGCGACACTGAGGTGGCCGTGAGAATACGCCGCAAGGTTTTTCCCGCCAAAGTCACGGCCCGTCGATTTGTCGAAACCCACTACAAAAAATAACTCCTTAAATATACAAGCCATATGAAAACTTATTTTTCAGAAACTCACGAGTTCATTACCGTTGACGGAAACATAGGAACCATCGGTATATCCGAATACGCACGCCAGGCACTTGGCAATATCGTCTATGTGGATATGCCTGACGAAGGCGACGATGTGACAGCCGGAGATGATTTCGGCGCAGTAGAAAGCGTAAAAGCCGCAAGCGACCTCATATCGCCTGTAAGCGGAACCGTAACCGAGGCCAACGAAGCTCTGGTTGACAACCCCGGCTTGCTCAACAAGGGCCAGGAACCTACATGGATTATCAAAGTGGAGCTTTCAGATCCGGCCGAACTTGAGACGCTGATGGACAAGGAAGCTTACGACAACTTCTGCTCCACACTGCACTAAGACCTCCCGACATGAAAAGCCATTATCCTTATCGGCCGGGACCATACCTGCCTCACACTGCCGACGACATCGACCGGATGCTGGAGCGCTGCGGGGTCAGCTCGATCGACGACCTCTATGCCGATGTTCCGGAGCAACTGCGCCTCAAACATCCTTACGCCCTCCCGGACGGCCGCTCGGAATACGAAGTTCGCCGTTATTTCGAAGCTCTATGCGACAAAAACCGGACTCTTGCATGCTTTGCCGGTGCGGGCTGGTACGACCACGACTGTCCGGCTGTAGTCTCCGAATTGCTGAAGCGTTCTGAATTTCTGACTGCCTACACCCCTTATCAGCCGGAAATATCACAGGGCACATTACAGTATATCTTTGAATACCAGACAATGATGGCCCGGCTCACCGGCATGGAGGTGTCCAACGCCTCGATGTACGACGGGGCCACAGCCACAGCCGAAGCGATGATGATGGCCGTTGCTGCGTCGCGCAAACGTCGACGTGTGCTTGTGGCGGCCACATTGCTGCCATTTGTGAGAGCGGTCATCGACACGTATGCACGATATCACGGAGTCGAGATTACTACTATCCCCGAAACGACCGATTCGGGTCATAATTCCGAACCGGGAGGCATATGCGACAAAGATGCTCTCGCAGAAGAATTGAAGAAAGGCGACGTGGCAGGCGTGATAGCCGCCTACCCTAACCGTTACGGCATACTTGAGGACCTGACAGGATGGGCGGACGAAATCCATGCCGCAAAAGCTTTGTTCGTGGTCAACACTCATGCCTCCGCACTCGGCATCGTGCGTCCGCAGGGAGAATGGGGCGCCGACATTGCCGTAGGCGAGGCTCAATCGCTCGGGATGCCGTTGAATTATGGAGGGCCCGGTCTCGGTTACATGTGCACGTCAAAAGCACTGATACGCAAAATGCCGGGAAGAATCGTGGGTGCCACTGCTGATGCCGACGGCCAACGCTCGTTTGTGCTTACCCTTCAGGCCCGCGAACAGCACATACGCCGTGACAAAGCCACAAGCAATATATGCTCCAACCAGGGCATTATGACGCTTCATGCCGCTATCTACCTTTCGCTGCTCGGCCCTGACGGCTTGCTGAAGGTCAACGAAGCAGGCGCTAAAGGCTTGCGCCATCTTGTCAGAAATCTGGAATCGACCGGACGGATGCACGAAAGCCGCAATCTGCCTTGCCTCAACGAGACAGTGATGACTGCCGATTTCGATATTGACGAACTTATCCGTCGCGGCACTGAGCAAGGTTTATTATGCGGTGTCAAGATAGATGACCGTCACATAATGATAGCTGTCACCGAAAAACAAACCGACGAGGAGATGGACCGATACGTAAACCTCGTTAAATCACTTCCGACACCATGAACAACAAATATTACGGCAAACTGATTTTCGAGCTTTCCAAGCCCGGCCGCATAGGATATACCGTACCCGAACGCGACACCGACCGTAAGGTTTCGGCTCCGGAAGTAGACAGACATCTGCTGCGTTCAAGCCGTCCCGAACTGCCCGAAGCGGACGAACTCACGGTGGTACGCCACTACACCAACCTCAGCAACAACAATTTCGGCGTTGACACCGGATTTTATCCTCTCGGCTCTTGCACGATGAAATACAATCCGAAAATCAACGAAGAGATCTCGTCCCTGCCGGCCATGGCACGCCTGCATCCGGCCCAGCCGGTGTCAACCACTCAAGGGGCATTGAAGGCTTATCACGACCTGGCCTCGATGCTTGCCGAAATAGGGGGAATGAGTGAGTTTACTCTCAATCCCTATGCGGGCGCACAAGGCGAACTGACAGGATTGATGGTGATACGCGCTTACCACGACAGCCGTGGCGACAAAGCCCGTGTTAAGGTGATTGTGCCCGACTCGGCGCACGGCACAAATCCGGCCAGTGCGGCTGTCGCAGGTCTTAAAGTGGTAGAGGTCAAGAGCCTTCCCGATGGCACAGTGGACGTTGAATCGCTTAAAGGGCTGCTCGACGAGACCGTGGCCGCTGTCATGATGACTAACCCGAATACCGTAGGTCTGTTCGAATACGCCATACCGGAAATTGCAGAGGCTGTCCACCATGCCGGCGCTTTGCTCTATTACGACGGAGCCAACCTTAACCCCATGCTCGGGATATCGCGTCCCGGAGATATGGGGTTTGACGTGATGCATATCAATCTTCACAAAACTTTCTCAACGCCGCATGGCGGTGGAGGTCCGGGAGCAGGTCCGGTAGGCGTACGTAAGGGACTCGAGCAGTTTTTGCCTTCGCCAAGAGTAGTGAAATCATGTGGGAACGAGGGCTCTGACGACAGATACGATATAATCGACAGTTCCGACGAATCGCTCGGACGGATATCATCATTCTTAGGCAATTTTGCTGTAGAGCTCAGGGCTCTGGCCTACATATTGTCGCTTGGCGGCAACGGACTTGAATGGGTAGGACGTCTGGCAACACTCAATGCCAACTATATCAAGGAATCGCTTCGCGACTGCTACGCACTTCCTGTCGACCGCGTCTGCAAACACGAGTTTGTGTTCGACGGACTTGCCGACAAGTCGACCGGCGTGACAACGCTGAATGTTGCCAAACGGTTGCTTGACTATGGTTTTCATGCCCCTACGATCTATTTCCCGCTGCTTTTCCATGAGTCGCTGATGATAGAGCCGACCGAAAGCGAATCTCTTGAGACACTCGACTCGTTCATAAATGCAATGCGCGAAATAGCCGGAGAGGCAGCAAGCAATCCAAAATTGGTGAAAGATGCGCCTCACAGCACGCCTGTGCGTCGGCCCGACGACACCGATGCGGCCCTGCATCCGCGCGTAACGTATGATGACCTATGAACAGCTACGATGTAATAATTATCGGTGCCGGCCCCGGCGGCTATGAGACAGCCGTCGAGGCCGCACGCGCCGGCAAACGCGTGGCACTCGTAGAGAAAGGATCCCTCGGCGGCACATGTCTCAACCGAGGCTGCATCCCGACAAAATCATTTGCCGGATCAGCCCGAACTGTCTCCGACATCATGCAGGCTTCAGAGTTCGGCATAACTGCCGGCACACCCGTAGTCGACCTGCAGGCCGTAGTCGCACGCAAGGACCGCATAGTCAGTGAGCTCCGCGAAGGAATTGCGACACTTCTTGACGGTGTCGAACTCATTCATGGCGAAGCCCGCATCGACGGGCATGAAGTCATAGTGGCGAATCTTCGGATCTCAGCACCTGTAATTATAATAGCGACAGGTTCAGTTCCGGCACGGCTCGACCTACCGGGAGCGCACCTGGCCATGACAAGCGACGACATACTCAACCTCGGGACCGTGCCGCCGAGGCTCACCATCATAGGCGCGGGGGTAATCGGTGTGGAATTCGCTTCGATTTTCGCTGCCTTCGGCTCTAAAGTCACACTCCTCGAATACTGCCCTGAGATCCTTCCTCCATTCGATACCGAAATTGCCAAGCGGCTCCGCATGGCGCTCAAACGTCGCGGCATATCAATCGAAACAGGTGTAACCGTAAAAGCGATTTCCGATGACCTGACGGTTAAAGCCCTTTCACGCCGACAGGAAAAGGAATATGCATCCGACGCCGTACTTATGGCCGTAGGACGCAGGCCCTTGATTCCGCAAGGCACTCGCGAGAGCGGCATTGAATGCGGTTCAAAAGGCATAATAATCGACGACCGGATGCAGACTTCTGCCGAAGGAATATATGCCATAGGCGATGTGAACGGGCGCATGATGCTGGCACATGCAGCGACGGCTCAGGGACGCGTGGCTCTTGGCCTCGGCCAACCGTTGTGGCCTGTGCCGTCGGCCGTATTCTCTATGCCTGAGGCCGCCATGACAGGCCTGACCGAGGACGAATGCCGCAGCCGGGACATCGACATGGCAATCGGACGTGCCACATTCCGCGCCAATGGCAAGGCGCTTGCATCGGGCGAGACCGAAGGCATGGTAAAAGTAATCGTCGACCGATCCACTAACCGGATAGCGGGGGCGCACATTGTCGGGCCTCATGCGTCAGATCTCATCCACGAGCTCTCGCTGGCCATTGCAGCCGACATCGACGCCTCTCAGGCCGCCAATGCCATACATGCCCATCCTACTCTTGCCGAAACAGTGGCACAAGCCCTCAAAAACGCCGTCAACAGTTGAATATCCCGTCAAGAGAGCATATTATCATAAATCAATCATAACATCATCACGTGAAGAAGATATATTCTTTTATCTTTGCTCTGATCATAGGAGCAGTCAGTACCAATGCCGCCTACCGCAGTGTCACGATCACGCGCCACGACGGCAGCAGTGTCCGCGTCGGCATTGAATCCGACATAAAAGCCAACATCAACGAAGGCTTTTTAGTGTTCGCCTCATCCAAAGGCGAAATCAGCTTCCCGATGGAAGAAGTCAACAAATGGACTTTCTCAACTACTCCGGGCGACAATGGCCTCTGGAGCTCTATCGAAGTCAGCGAATCCGGTGCCGTAGGATTTGCCCGCGAATCTAACCGCCTCATATTCCGCAACCTCCAGCCCGGAGAAAGGGTAACCCTGACAGCTGTCGACGGGCGCACGGTTGTCGATACAGTCTGCAACGACAGCAACCTGTTTGAAATTGCTACAGGCGACATGACTCCCGGAGTCTACGTAGTGCGCTATTCCGACCATTCACTCAAAATTGTTCTGAACCGATGAAAAGTTTCATTCTGACATTAGCTTCTTTCCTGACCGCCGGATGCCTGATGGCGCAAAATCACGACCATATTCATATATACGGCAACGACAAAAGTGTCAGCACTATCAAAGGTGCAGAGATAGAGACAATCACCTTCGACGGCAATACGACCGATGGATGGAACAGACTCATAGTCACGGGCACTGACGGGAATGTCTCAAGATTCGACATGTCTAAAATCGACAGCCTCCTGTTTCGTACGACCGCCATCCCCGAGATCCACGTCACACTTCAGGATTATCCCTACTGGCAGGAACTTCAGGGAGACAAAGAGGACGTGCATCCGGCCACAATCTATATGATTGGAAATGGGATGTTCGAAGATCTTGCCGAACAGACCGTTGAATTCCGTGGTCGAGGAAACTCGACATGGGGGATGCCCAAAAAGCCTTACCGCTTCAAGATGGGGAAGAAAGCATCAGTCTGCGGGCTTCCTAAAGCCAAGACCTTTGCCCTGATAGCCAATTATATAGACAATACTTTGATGCGTAATGCCGTGGCTCTGTGGCTTGCCAACTATTTCCGCATGCCCTACTCCAACCACTGTGTTCCCGTCAAAGTATATCTCAACGGCATAGACAAGGGTCAGTATATGCTCACCGAGAAAATAGGCATCGGCGGAGGTAGTGTGGATATCGACGAAACGACAGGCATGCTTTTTGAGATAGACAGCAACTACGACGAAAAATATAAGTTCCGTTACACATGGGGAGACGATTACTGGTATCAGAAAAATCTGCCCGTTATGGTGAAAGACCCCGATCTTGACGAACTCGCTGCCGATCCTGAAATCACCACCATCACTGACGCGAATGCCTACTTCGCCAAATGGGAGGCCGACTTTACCCGAATGGCCGATGCCGTCACCCGGCGTGCAGCCACCGAAAGCCTCGCCGACGTTATCGACCTCGAATCGGCCGTAAACTTCTTCCTTGTCAACGGCATAGCCGCCAACCACGAGATGGAGCATCCCAAAAGCTTCTACATTCACAAAAAATCACTCGATGACGGCGAGGTCTATCATTTCGGGCCGGTATGGGATTTCGACTGGGCCTTTACTTTCAACGGCAATGAGGGAGCCGGTGCGACTCTCCCACTTTTGCAGACTGACGGCGACTGCGGAGGCTACTCTTTCCTCAAACTGCTCTTCGAAAATACTGAATTCCGCAAACTCTACAAAACTAAACTCACCGAGTTCATCGAGACCGGCTATCCTCAGCTAAAGGCTTACATTGAGGAATATGCCAACCTTATCGATCCGACAGCCGTCGAAAACGGAAACCTCTGGCCCGCTTACCACGGCGGCTATTACACCACCGAGAGCTCTCTGGATTTCCGCAAAAATCTCGCGACTTTAAAGAGATGGCTCGACGAACGCCTGAACTACATGAACCAAGACTACAACTTCGGACTCTACAGATAAATGTAAAGGCGGTTGGCAACCGCCTTTACAAATTTCATGACACAATAACACATAATTCGTGTTTTTCCCGTCATTTTATTTGCATCTTAAAAAAACTGATTGTAAATTTGCAGCATCTTTCATAATTGAATTAACGGTATCATCAAGCTACCAACCGGCTGCATACCATTGGCTAACAACGTCGTACTGCCGCCATTCAAGGAGTAATCAACATCGATCTTTGCTGCATTCCGACACACCGTCGGTCATTATACATCCATAATGCAGCATATTCCATGAAAAAGCGAACGCCCCGAAACTCCTGTGAGTCCGGGGCGTGATTATGTATATATCTATGGTATTTATTTGCCGCAACAGCCGCCTTCATCGCCGCAGCCTTCGCCACATCCGCTGCCACAATTATCGCCGCAGCCGCCATGACAGCCACATCCGCAGCCTTCGGCAGGATGAAGCTCCTCGGCAGTGGCTTCACGCACAAGCGTCACCTTGCCACGCAAGCGAACATTCTGTCCGGCCAGCAAGTGGTTAAAATCCATCTTCACGTGATTATCGGTAACCTCAAGCACCTTCCCATACATCTGGTACCCATTCTGGTTAAGCATCGGTATCATTGCGCCGACAGTCACAAGTTCGGAGTCAAATTTGCCATTGACTTCGAATATTGCCTTATCCAGCTCCACTACCTTGTCGGGGTCATAAGTGCCGAATCCCTGCTCGGGAGTCATCATCACATCAAATAGATCGCCGGCCTGCTTTCCTTCAAGAGCACGCTCTAAAGGCTGAAACACACCTTGTGTCACACCGAAGACAATCTGCTCCGGTGAATCTTCCGGAGTCTGATAAACAAGTTCTTCGCCATCGGATGTCACCTTGTACAGGTCATATCCGAACTCGACATATTTTCCTGGTTGAATGGTTTCCATATTTCAAGTTATTATTATGTGCTTATGATAGAACAAAAATCATGCCGTTTTTGTTTTTCAGAAATTATAACCTAATGTCAGTTGGAAAAGATTGCGATGCCATGACAAACCTTTTTCGTCGACCTGGTTGCGCAATCCGACTGCTCCTGACAAATCTATCTCGAACTGGTTTATCACAATACCGCCGCCTATCTCCCATTTGAAATCAAAGCTGTTAGTACCGTCTTTATAGAAGTCTTCCGATTCGGATATTGTGGCATTGCCTTGTTTAGTCGAGAATGTCTCACGACCGTGCAACCCCCATCTGAACATAGGACCCGTAAACAATTTCAGCGAGAATGCGTCGAAATCCAGATGATAGCCTATTCTAACGGGAACTCTCAAACCCCATTCCTTGACTTTAAATTTGCCTGTCTGGTTCCCTAAAACATCATCTGTTCCTAACTGTATATCGTCGCTCCCCATTGTATTGTAGAAAAGCTCCAGACCGGGTTCCAGATACATGTTGGCCACGATAGGCATGTTGCGCACGATACCAAGCGAGAAACCGGCCCCGGGATTATAGGCATCCACTTTTATAGCACCGTTAGAGAAGTCACCCGGCACTGTCACATCCAGAGCCACTCTTGCCCCCCAGTAAGCATGATTGGAGGGGTTATAGAACACACTGTTCTGTGCCATGACGCTCGATGATGCCATGACACCGGCTGCAAGCACAGCTATCCGCGTGATTAGTTTGGTCATTTTCATTTTACTCTGTGTAATTCAGATTTTGAATGTCAAATTTAATTCTTAAAATCCATCCGTACAAGTAAAACTTATTTCTTTTCGTAATAACGTCCAAAAAATCGTCATTTTGAACTAATTCTTACTAACAATTCACAATATCTCCCCCGCGAATCTTTTAGTTTCATAAATTTTGTGTAACTTTGTCAGAATTTTGTAAGTTCGAAATTATACATAGACTTTTTACAAGACATTTTATGCTGAATCCAATCAAAAAAACCATCGAGCTCGGTGATGGACGCACCATCACACTTGAGACAGGTAAGCTGGCCAAGCAAGCCGATGGAGCGGTAGAATTGCGCATGGGCAACACCATGATGCTCGCGACCGTTGTTACGGCCAAGGAGGTCGGGGAAGGTGTTGACTTCATGCCCCTGCAGGTTGAATACAAAGAAAAGTATTCTGCTTTCGGACGTTTCCCCGGAGGCTTTCTCAAACGCGAGGGACGCGCTTCAGACTACGAAATTTTGACTTCGCGCCTTGTTGACCGCGTGCTTCGTCCCCTTTTCCCCGACAATTACCACGCTGACACATTCGTACAGATAACTCTTTACTCAACCGACGGTGTAGACATGCCCGACGCTCTTGCCGGACTCGCCGCTTCTGCGGCCCTTGCCGTCAGCGACATACCTTTCAACGGTCCTATCTCCGAGGTACGTGTTGCACGTATTGACGGGAAATTTGTGATCGACCCGACTTTTGAGCAACTCGAAAAGGCCGACATGGAACTTATGGTCGGCGCTACTTACGATAATATAATGATGGTCGAAGGCGAGATGAACGAGGTGTCCGAAGCCGACCTTCTTGCCGCCCTGAAGGCAGCACACGAAGCCATCAAGGTTCAGTGCAAGGCTCAGATAGAGCTTGCCGAAGCTGTCGGAAGCACCGTGAAACGCGAATATTGCCACGAGACCAACGATGAAGACCTGCGTAAGGACGTTTGGGAGAAGACCTACGACAAAGCTTATGCCGTAGCACGCACTGGCAGTGCCGACAAGCACTGGCGTGCCGACAGCTTCGACGCCATTTGCCAGGAATACATCGACTCTTTACCCGAGGAAGAGCGCGACGAAAAGACCCCCCTTGTAAAACGTTACTATCACGACGTGGAGAAAGAGGCCGTGCGCCGCTGCATCCTTGACGAAGGCATACGTCTGGACGGCCGCAAGACCAACGAAATCCGCCCCATCTGGTGCGAGGTTGACTACCTGCCCGGGCCTCACGGATCGGCTATATTTACCCGTGGCGAGACCCAGTCGCTTTCGACCGTCACACTCGGCACCAAGCTTGACGAGAAAATCGTTGACGACGTACTGAACCAGGGTCGCGAACGTTTCCTCCTCCATTACAACTTCCCCCCCTTCTCAACCGGCGAAGCCAAGGCACAGCGCGGTGTGGGACGACGTGAAATCGGTCACGGCAACCTCGCCCACCGCGCCCTAAAGCGCATGTTCCCGGACGACTTCCCCTATGTATGCCGCGTTGTCAGCGACATTCTTGAGTCAAACGGATCATCGTCAATGGCCACTGTTTGCGCCGGCACACTCGCCCTGCTCGATGCGGGCGTGAAGATGAAAAAGCCTGTCAGCGGTATAGCTATGGGCCTTATCACCGATACCAAATCCGACAAATGGGCCGTGCTCTCCGACATTCTCGGCGACGAGGACCATCTCGGCGACATGGACTTCAAGG
>CAZAZA010000043.1:0-22478 GCA_964489495.1 uncultured Bacteroides sp. | reverse complement strand
GCGATCACCGCTGTGGTCATTTCCGAAAAGCGAGTGCAAAGTTACACCCTTTTTCGTTCCCCTCCAAATTTTTTAGCAACTTTTTTTTGCCAAAATTTTGAATCTATCACCTTTACCGCTGTAAACCAACAAAATAATTTTTCAATCTCTATTTTATCTTCTTACTATATTAATTAGGTGTCACTAATGTGTCACTAATTTTGATGTCTTAGCATCTGAGGTTGGAGAAATTTTTGTAATTTTGGAATCCGAAATAAAAACCAACCGCATGATACCGTTTACTCATCTCCATGTACATACCCAATATTCGCTGCTTGACGGTCAAGCAGCGATTAACGACCTCGTCGACAAGGCTATAGCAGACGGAATGCTCGGTATGGCCATTACCGATCATGGAAATATGTTCGGTATTAAGGAGTTTTTCAACTATGTTAAGAAAAAAAACTCCGGACCTAAAGGCGAAATCAAAGACGCAAAAAAGGCAATAAAGAAACTACAGTCGCTGCTCTCCTCTGATGAAGCTGAGAATCCGGATGCTTTAAAATCGCAGATTGAAGAACAAAAGCAAGCAATCGCATCGGCAGAAGCCCGGATATTCACTCCAATACTCGGATGCGAGATGTATGTTGCCAAAGGTTCGTCGCACGATATGACGGACAAAAGTGACAGAGGACATCACCTAATAGTTCTTGCTAAAAACGAAACAGGCTACCACAACCTTATAAAACTCGTTTCTAAGGCATGGACAGAAGGTTATTATTATCATGCTCGCACTGACAAGGAACTCATAGCAGCGCATCACGAAGGGTTAATAATATGTTCGGCATGCCTCGGAGGTGAAATACCCAAATTGATCCTGGCCGATGACATCGAAGGAGCTGAGCGATCCGTGGCATGGTGGAAACAGTTGATGGGCGATGACTATTACCTTGAACTCCAGCGCCACCGTTCAGAAGCCAATGACTCGACAAGAGAGGTATATGAATTACAGCAAAAGGTAAACGCAGAACTTATCAGGATCGCAAAGAAGTTCGACATCAAGATTATCTGCACCAACGACGTCCATTTCACCAACCGTGAGGATGCGCAGGCTCATGACCGACTGATATGCGTAAGCACTCAGACGAATATCAATGATCCCGAACGAATGCGCTACACTAAGCAGGAGTGGCTTAAAAGTACCGGGGAGATGAACGAGCTTTTTGCCGACATTCCCGAAGCACTGAGCAACACGATGGAGATTCTCTCCAAGGTCGAACAATATGACATCGACCATGCTCCTATTATGCCCTTCTTCGAAATTCCCAAGGATTTTGGAACGGAGGATGAGTACCGTAGCCGCATAACCGAAAAAGAACTGTTCGACGAGTTCACACGCGACGAGAACGGTAATGTAGTGCTATCACAAGAGGATGCCGAAGCGAAAATTGAGAAACTTGGAGGCTATGACAAACTGTACCGTATTAAGTTTGAAGCGGATTACTTGTCGAAACTTGCATTTGCCGGTGCCGAACGGCGTTACGGTTCGCCACTTGACCCGGAAATAGCCGAACGCATCAAATTTGAACTGCACATAATGAAAACCATGGGTTTTCCGGGATACTTCCTCATTGTGCAGGACTTCATTACAGCCGCACGCGAAAAGCTTGGCGTGAGCGTCGGACCCGGACGTGGATCAGCCGCCGGTTCGGCTGTCGCATATTGTCTTGGCATCACACAAATCGACCCGTTGAAGTATGACTTGCTGTTCGAACGCTTCCTCAACCCTGACCGTATCTCGTTGCCGGATATCGATATTGATTTTGATGACGACGGCCGAGGCACTGTACTGAAATATGTGACTGAAAAATATGGCGAGGAAAAGGTGGCCCATATCATCACTTACGGTACAATGGCCACGAAACTTGCCATAAAAGATGTGGCACGTGTTGAGGGTCTGTCGATACGCGAAAGCGACCGACTGACCAAACTCGTACCCGACCGAATGCCTACTGTTGACGGCAAAGAGCTGAAGACAAACTTAAATAATTGCTATAAATATGTAGATGCATTCCAGCCCGAACTGAACAGTCCCGACCCGTTGGTGAGGGAGACCCTTGAATATGCACGCCAGCTCGAAGGAAACGTGCGAAACACCGGAGTACATGCCTGCGGTGTGATAATATGCCGTGATGACATAACCGACTGGGTGCCGGTCTCAACTGCGACCGACAAATCAGGAGACACTAAGGAAAAGGTTATTGTCACGCAGTACGAGGGAAAAGTAATCGAGGAGACCGGACTTATCAAAATGGACTTTCTCGGACTCCGTACACTGACAATCATCAAGGAGGCAGTAGCAAACATCAAGCGAGCCCGGGGTATAGACGTTGATCCGGACACTATTCCGATAGACGACAAAAAGACTTACGAACTGTATTGCAAGGGCGAGACCGTCGGGACATTCCAGTTTGAATCGGTGGGAATGCAAAAATACCTGCGCGAGCTGCAACCATCGACTTTCGAGGACTTGATAGCCATGAACGCTCTCTACCGTCCGGGACCTATGGATTATATTCCTGACTTCATCGACCGTAAACGCGGCCGAAAGCCGATAGAATACGATCTGCCAGTGATGGAGAAGTATCTGAAGGACACTTACGGTGTCACGGTGTATCAGGAACAAGTCATGCTATTGTCGCGTCTTTTGGCCGGTTTCACACGCGGTCAGAGCGACACTCTGCGCAAAGCCATGGGTAAAAAGCTCATCGACAAGATGAACGCCCTTGAAAAGCTGTTCTATGAAGGCGGCGAGAAGAACGGCCACGAACGCACAAAACTCGAAAAAATATGGGCCGACTGGAAAAAATTCGCTTCTTACGCTTTTAATAAGAGTCATGCAACATGCTACAGCTGGGTGGCTTTCCAGACAGCATACCTCAAGGCTAATTACCCCGCAGAATACATGGCTGCCGTGCTCACATGTAACCGCAGCAACGCTCCGAAGCTGACCACCTTTATGGAGGAATGCAAACGTATGCGCCTGCCGGTGCTTGGGCCGGACATAAACGAGAGTGTCATGGAATTCGGTGTCGACTCAAAGGGCAACATACGTTTCGGCCTTGCCGCTATAAAGGGTATAGGCGAAGGTGTTGTAAACGAAATATTGCAGACCAGAGAAAAAGGAGGGCGTTTTGAATCGATATACGATTTTGTAGAACGTATGCGGCCGGGCGCAATCAACCGTCGACTTATCGAGTCACTGGCCCAATCGGGCGCTTTCGACTGCTTTTCTGACCACATACAACGCGAGGACTTCACTTTTGAGAACAACAAGGGAGAGACCATGTCGGAAATTCTGCTCCGCTATGGACAGAAATATCAGGCATCTTCGTCAGACACCGGCATGTCGCTGTTTGGTGACGATACGGAAATGGCGAAAGAGGCTCGCCCGGAAATACATCATGCACCGCGCGAGGTCGATGCCATTCGCCTCGGACGCGAGCGTGAACTTGTAGGAATGTACCTGTCTGCCCATCCGCTCGATCCGTTCTACATGGAGTTGAATCACGGATGTACCGACACCGTGAAATCTTTTATCGAAAATGAACACCCCGAGGACAAGGAAATTACATTCGGCGGCATGGTCACCGAATTCAAAGTCCTTCCCGGCAAAGACGGCTCGCAATGGGGTATTATGAAAATAGAGGATTTCACGGCGAGTACCGAGCTGCGCCTGTACGACCAGACTTTTTACCAGTTCCAGTCATACGGCGTGCCCGGAACCGCATTATTAATACACGGCGTGTTCCGGCGTCGGTTTCCAACTTCCCCGGTACGGTTCCAGATTCAGCAAATGCAGCTTCTCAAAGAGGCGAAAGGCCAATTTATCAGCGGCATCACAATCAATGCCGACATAAACAAGATCGACAAAACGTTCTACGATCTTATGCGGGAGTTACAGATATCATCGACAACCGACCGTGGCACAATGACGCTGAATCTTTATGATCCCGAACTTCAGCGCAGCATATCGCTCGGCGCAGGTATACAGATACCTATCAACCGACAGCTCGTCACGATGTTATCGGACATGGAAATTGACTTCAAAATCGAAAAATAACTTAACCATAATTAATTACCTAACAAAATGGCATTTACTTTTACAGACAGCAACGTCGAAGAACTGATCGCAACCGGTCAGCCTGTAGTGATTGATTTTTGGGCCACATGGTGCGGCCCTTGTGTAGCAATGGGTCCGGTGATCGACGACATTGCAAAGGAATATGAAGGCCGTGTGCTTGTCGGCAAATACAACATTGAGGAAAGCAACGATTTCAGCACATCAAACCGAATCATGTCGATTCCCGCTATTCTCTTCTTCAAAAATGGGAAGGCCGTGAAAGAACTGCGTCTTGCCGGTTCGCAGAGCCGCGAAAAAGTAGCTGAGAACGTCGAGAAGCTTCTCGCTCTTTAAAAACACTGGATTTCAACGTTTTGTAATCGGGTAGTCGTCTGAGACGGTTACCCGATTTTCTTATTCGGATTATTCTAATCACACAATCAGCACACAATTGTAATAGCATTGTAATTAATTTAACATTATTTAAACATATTATTCTTTGAATAGTTTTTTTCTTCGTACTTTTGCATTGTCAACTGATAGCAAAACACTCTCTGACACAGATTTTATTCCTACACATAAAACAACTTTTACTACGTAAACTATTTAAAACTAACGATTATGACAGCCTCAACAAATTTCCAGACTCGCCTGATGGATCTTCAGAACAATCTGTACAACTTCGCTCTGATGCTTACATCCAACAGAGACGATGCAAACGATCTCTTACAAGATACCACTTTGAAAGCGCTTGTCAATCAGGACAAATATGCCGAAAACACCAATTTCAAGGGTTGGGTCTTCACGATCATGAGGAACATATTTATCAACAACTATCGGCGGTCGGTAAGATCTTCGACAGTTGTGGATCAGACTGAGGATCTCTATCACCTGAATATTTGCCAGGATAGCGGAATCGACTCTCCCGAAGGTTCCTATTCGGCCACAGAAATCACGGCTGCCATCAATGAGTTCGATGATAAATACCGCATACCGTTCTCTATGCATGTAGCCGGATATAAGTACAATGAGATAGCTGAGAAATTGGACCTCCCACTCGGCACTATCAAAAGCCGCATATTCTCGGCACGTCAATCTCTTCAGGAGCGATTTGCCGATTATCGGTGCTGAGAAAGCACTCTGATTTGTAAGTCTCGGATAATTATCTTAATTTTGCGTTATCCAACGCAAAGACAATTGTATGAGGCTCATAAATATCATGCCGGCAATAGTGATGCTCGGCATTTCGGTCGCTTGTAATGACACCAAACAAAATATAAGCGATATCTCTGACTACACTTCTCTGGTCAACCCGTTCATAGGTACAGATTTTACAGGAAACACATATCCCGGAGCTCAGACACCCTTCGGGATGGTCCAACTAAGCCCTGACAACGGACTGCCGGGATGGGACAGAATAGCAGGTTACTACTATCCGGACTCGACTATTGCCGGATTTAGCCACACTCATCTGTCGGGTACCGGAGCAGGCGACCTATATGACATTTCATTCATGCCGGTAACATTCCCGGTCCGCGAGGCAGAGCCTCCGCTTGGCATACATTCCCGGTTCAGCCACGACAATGAGTCGGCATCAGCCGGATATTATAGCGTCAGGCTTACTGATTACGACATAAATGTCGAATTGACAGCAACAGAACGCTGCGGTATTCAGCGATATACTTTTCCGGGCGGCAAGGCAGGAATAATCCTGAATCTGTCGAAAGCGATGAACTGGGACAGGACTACAAGTTATGATGTGGAAATTCTCGATTCAGTAACAATAGCCGGATGGAGACATTCCGACGGCTGGGCCCGCGACCAGCATCTCTGGTTCAAATCTCGATTCTCAGCACCTTTCGACAGCGTGAAAATCGATTCAATAGCAACATTCTATTTCACTACCTCATCCGGAGAACAAATCACCGTTGCGACAGCCTTATCGGCAACAGGCGCAGAAGGAGCCGCCCTCAACCTCGCAAGCGAGATGCCGGATAACGACTTTGACAAATATCTGTCACAGACAAAGGCCCGGTGGAACAAGGAACTTTCGAAAATCGAAGTTTCAGGAGATAGTCGCGACGATATAGTAACGTTCTATACAGCACTTTACCATTCAATGCTCGCCCCCACGATTTATGGAGACTGTGACGGCACATACCGGGGACCAGACAAGCAGAACCATAAGGCCGAAGGATGGACAAATTACGGCACGTTCTCACTGTGGGACACTTTCAGGGCATCACATCCATTGTTCACCTACACCCAGCCGAAACGTACCGACGACATGATAAAGTCATTCCTTGCCTTTTATAATCAAAACGGGCGTCTCCCGGTATGGAATTTCCAAGGATCGGAGACAGACATGATGATCGGTTATCACGCCGTGCCGGTCATTGTTGACGCGTACCTCAAGGGAATAGGCACATTTGATCCAGACAGCGCATTAAATGCTTGCATAACCACTGCAAATATCGACGATTACAGGCAAATCGGGAGCTACAAGCAACTCGGATACGTGCCATACGACGAACTTCCGGTCGACAAAGATGGCAATTGGTCTCTTTCGAAGACTCTTGAATATGCTTATGACGATTGGTGTATCGCTCGGATGGCTGAAAAAATGGGAAAAATAGATATTGCAGCCGAATTCGACCGGCGCGCCCGCTCCTATCGCAACCTCTTCAATCCGGCCACCGGATGGATTCAGCCACGCGACAAAAACGGAAATTTTATGCCCGATTTCAATCCTGACCTCTACACTGAGCCTATCTGTGAAAGCAACGGGTGGCAATATTATTGGTCGGTACAGCACGACATCGACGATTTGATTGCTCTTACCGGAGGCCGCGAGAGATTTGCAGAACGACTCGACAGCATGATGACATACACCCCTGATGACGAAGACCTGCCGATATTCTCGACAGGAATGGTCGGCCAATATGCTCAGGGTAACGAACCAGGGCATCATGTCATTTATCTTTATAACAAAGTAGGGCAGCCCGAAAAGGCACAAAAATATCTTGCCAAAGTAATGCATGAATTATATCGCAACGATCCGGCCGGACTCCCGGGCAACGAGGACTGCGGACAGATGTCGGCATGGTACGTTTTTTCCGCAATGGGATTCTACCCGGTCAACCCCGTAGGAGGTCAGTATGAATTGGGCACTCCCCTTTTCAAAAAAGCATGCATACATCTCGACAACGGCAAGACATTCACTGTAGTTGCTCCTGAAGTCAGTCATAAAAATATATATGTACAGTCCGTCAAAGTCGATGGAAAGCCATATGACAAGACATATATCACACACGATATGATTATGAACGGATCGACCGTAGAAATGACCATGGGACCCGCTCCGTCAATTAAATAAGCGATTTTTACGACAAAAACAATTTTACAAATTTGAAGCCAATGCATATAAAAATTTTATACTTCGAAGGATTTGTATGAAATTTTTATTGTAAATTTGCATGTTATATAACATAACTATATATCATAAGCTTAATCCACATTTATGCTAAAGGCTACAATTGAACAGGTAATACGTGAAGACCTCGGAGAAATTTGGTCGATTCTCGACGCTGATCAAAAGCGACGAGTAATGGATAATTTTGTCATTCAACCATTTAAAAAAAATCAAATTATTTATGCCGAACGAGAGAAACCTGAATTCATATGGTGTCTGCTATCCGGCAAAGCAAAACTATATAAGGATGGCATGGGTGGTCGCCAGCAGATCACACGATTGATAAGACCGGTAGAATATTTTGGATATAGAGCTTATTTCGCGGGTGAAGATTATGTGCATACCGCGGCTGCCATGGAGCAATCGGATCTCGGAAGACTTCCAATGGATTTTGTAAGAGAAATAATTGACGAGAACAGAGCTCTCGCATGGTTTTTTATTCACGAACTGTCGCGCAACCTCGGGAGCAGCGACACACGCATTGTCAACCTCACACAAAAACACATACGCGGACGTCTGGCAGAGGCACTCATCGTCCTACGTGACCACTACGGTTATGAGGAAGACGGACACACTCTACGAATATATATGGGACGCGAAGATCTGGCAAATCTTTCAAACATGACCACATCTAACGCCATACGTACACTTACAGCATTCGTAAACGAAAAAATACTTGTTGTGGATGGTCGGGAGATAAAGATAATCGACGAACAAAACCTTCGGAATATCAGCAAATACGGTTAATCAAAACAATTCCTCGGCAAGCGCCCGGTTGTGCTCACGTATGTAGTTTTCAAAGCCCTCTACATAGGAGTCTGCGGTAACATTGCCAAAACGGTTGCGGAAATCGGTTTCCCGAGTGCGTACGTCAAGGAGGCGATTGCACAACTCCACCGTGTCATTCAGGCAATCAATCACCGACTTTCCATGTTCCGCCCCCAGGTCGTATGCCTCCCGGTCAATCTCCACACTATGTCGCCTTTCATCAGAACATGAACACGCCCCGAGAATTAGAGATAAAATAACAATAACACCTATTCTAACTAATCCACTCATAATATCGCCATAGCTATACGCGCGCAGGCCTCGGCGTCGGCCAATGCGTCGTGATGGTTATAAAAAGGTATTGCAAAAAACTCACACAGTCGCGGCAGTGAGTATGACGGACATATCCCTCTTGGTATCGAACGTCTGGCAGCCTGCAAAGTGCAATAAAACGGATAGTCGGGGTAAGTCATACCATAGCAGCGGTGACACTCTCGTATGCATTTCTCATCAAACGCCTTGTTATGAGCTACAAAAGGAAGCCCCTCAGCAAAAGCTTCCACATCAGGCCACACATCGCAAAAAATACGTGCGCTGTCGGTCTGACGGCGACTTATCCCATGAATCTCCTCGCTAAACCTACGTACATACCAATTTGGTTCAGGCTTCACATACTCATGAAAACGAGCGACTACAACACCGTCGACGACCTTGACCGCACCTATCGAGCATATACTCGTCGGATTGTAATTGGCTGTCTCGACATCAATAGCTACAAAACTTTTCATCGCCGCTCACCTGCCCGAAACGACTTTCTGTGCCACTTCTTCCATGAGCCAGCGTGGAGTAGAGGTGGCACCACAAACGCCCACCGATGTCACGTCAGGCGAAGCTATCCACTCCGGGTTAAACTCAGAAGCATTTGAGAGCAAATACGATGACGGGTTAACCGACTGGCACTCTGCAAAAAGCACTCTTCCATTACTGCTTTTGGCTCCGGCAACAAAGAGGACAACATCATGCGAGGCGGCAAAAGCCCTCAGATGCTCAACACGTGTGCTGACCTGACGACATATCGTATCGTAGGCCGAAACCTTGTGACCGGGAGTAAGGCGCCCTTCAATCATGAGACGCATCGACTCAAACCCTTCACGCGACTTGGTTGTCTGCGAATACAATGCGACATCTCGTTCAGGATCGACACGTTCAAGACTATCCGGAGTGTCGACTACAATTGCATCACCACCGGTCTGGCCAACAAGTCCATTCACCTCGGCATGTCCGCTCTTACCATAAATAACTATTTGCGGTGAAAGGGGATCATCAGCGCGATATGCTTCCTTGATACGCTGCTGCAATTTTAGCACTACCGGGCAAGTGGCATCGATAATTTCAATATTGTTACGACGGGCTACCTCATAGGTCGACGGCGGTTCACCGTGGGCACGGAGAAGGACTTTCGCATTGTGGAGCGATTCGAGGTCTTCATGCGAAATAGTGACAAGCCCGCGACGCCGTAACCTCTCCACCTCGTCGCTGTTATGAACAATATCTCCAAGACAGTACAGCACGTCACCACCATCAAGATGTTCTTCAGCCTGACGTATAGCACGCACTACTCCGAAACAAAACCCCGACTGGTCATCGATTTCGACTGTAAGATTTCTGTTGACAGAGATATCGGACATCAGCATTGTTTATTTACAACCTTATTATAAAGGTCAAGCATCCATTTATTCTGTTCATCGAATGTCATCCCGCTGTTATCGAGCACTACGGCATCAACTGCCTTTCGCAAAGGGCTCTCGGCACGTGTGCGGTCGATGTGGTCGCGTTCAGTGACATTGGCGAGTACCTCTTCATAATTGACAGAGGCACCTTTTGCCTTAAGCTCGTCATAACGACGCTGAGCACGTGTTTCAGGAGCCGCGTCGACAAACACTTTCATCTCCGCAAGGGGGAATACAGTAGTACCTATGTCACGGCCATCCATCACTATCCCTTTTCCTGCGCCCATGGACCGCTGCATTTCGACAAGCGCATGACGCACCTCCGGAACAGCGGCTACCGGCGAAACCAAACCGGAAACTTCCATCGAACGAATCTGCGATTCTACGTTTTCACCGTTAAGCAGTGTGGTCTGATTACCATCCGGTTGTTCAGCCGGTGCAAAGTCAATCCTGATATCTGGAAGCATATTCACCAGTGATTTGACATCAAGTACGCCATCAGGCGACACAGCCCCATGGCGCATAGCATAAAGCGTAACGGCACGGTACATAGCTCCTGAATCGATATAACGATAACCAATCTCGGATGCAAGCCTGCGGGCCATCGTGCTTTTTCCCGAAGACGAGTATCCGTCGACGGCAATTATAATCTTATTCATTGAATCAATCCTTTAATCTAGACACATTTAGTGATAGGTTGAACATCATCGTCGTAGCTCCGGTGTGCGGTTGAGCCAGCGCTACTCCCACCGTACAACCCTTGACTTTCAGACCGGCACATATTGAGAACCCTGAAAGCAGGTTACGCGAATAGGTCGACATGTCTGTACGTGTCTTATAGTTATAACCTATGCCGAGGTTGAATTTTTCCGAAGGGATAATATCCGCGCCCAAAACAAGGTGACGCATCAGGTTACTTCCGAATTTGTCCTTCATGACCGGATCCTGCGTTCCGTCACCGGCATCAAGATAGGGCATCTTCCATTTGGTAAGATTCCAGGCCGTGATTGAAAAACGTACAGGGAAAGCGCCAAACGACTGAGACCAGCCAAGCCTAACATCGACAGGCAGACGGTCATATACTTCATTGAAACGTTTGATCTGGCCACCGAGATTCGCCACTACAACCGACAACGAAAGGTCTCGGTCGGGATCATAATAGTTTATTCCAAGATCGGTCGCAAGAGCAAACGCCGTATACTCGGCATAACCGCTATATAGAAATTTTATATTGAAACCACCGCGCAGCCTGTCTGTAAGGGAATGAGAGTACATGCCGCTGAAGTTAACGTCTTTTGGCGAGAAATCACCGAGTATATTGCCATTACCGTCGGTTTCTCTCATCGAACCGTATCCGAAATACTGTATGGCGGCCGACCAAGCCCCTCGGTCAGATGCCGGCATAGCAAAACGTAGTCCCGCGAAATTCGATCCTCCAAGATAATGCATATAGCTGACGGCTCCCTGAGTGTCAAATTCCGGGCCGAGCAGAGCTGGATTCTGATCCACAGTCATTATGTCATCATCAACAGTGGTTATATTTACTCCACCAAGCCCATATATACGTGTAGAGTTAGTGATATTCAAAAAGTTATATGCCGGAGAGCTATCGGCAGCATATGCTGAGGACAACGGGGCTACAGCCATAGCTGCAGCCGCCAGCAATGTCACGGTGAGGCAAGTGATTGGTTTCATCTGTATAATAACGTATCGGGACAGGCAAATAGTATGCCTGCATAGTTAAAAGACAGTTACGATTATTAAGCCTTTTTTATAATTCGTCTGTCAAATCCGTAATTATTCCTAAAACATCCGTATATTTGACATTAATTCAGTCAGGATTGTTGGATTATAGATTTCAAAAGCCTATTTTTGCATATCATTTTTAACCTAAACAGACCTGTAAGCACAACAACCAAGTATGCTTTGTTTATCTAAGCGATACGCGGCCACTTTCTCCATTCTCGCCGCCACAGTCGTAACTCCGGCTCTCGCAACAGAGTCGGGGCAATCACCGCGACGCGTAGCCCTCCCCGCCTGCCATTCCAATCCCGACAACAACATCCCCACCTACGCTTATACGTATGAGTCAGTGGAAGAAGTGCCTTCCTTCCCCGGTGGTGAAGGAGCAATGATGCGCTTCATTAATTCTGAACGCAAGTATCCCAGAAAAGCTTATGAAAAAGGTATCGAGGGACGTGTGCTTTGCTCTTTTGTCATCGAATGTGACGGGACACTCTCGCACATATCAGTTCTCAAAGGCGTAGAAGAGTCGCTCAACCGCGAAGCCATACGCATCATTGAATCAATGCCCGAATGGATACCTGGACGCATACGCGGCAACAGCGTAGCCGTGTACTACCTGCTTCCTATTCCATTCCGTCGTTAAGGCTCCCGTATCTTACATTGTTGACAGCCCTTAGCAGATTGCAAAGGATGCGGCCCCAATATGACTCAAAATCCTCTCTTACCGACATAAGTATGTCGGACACCAGCTCGGTTGGAGAAACCTTTACCATTTCCAGCATATTATAGAAAACCTGGAACAGATCGGCCAGACCTTCGGATATACTTGCAGCAATCGGAGTATCGGAGTATTTCATATCCTCCTCAAATACCTCAAGATAAGTGTCGTCAGGTCCGATCAAAGATTCAACCGAACGACGTATCGACTCATAGTAATCCTCATCGACTGCCGGATCTATGTACAGGGCATCGGCATCAATACTCACCTCACCAAGATCGGTCGCCGCTATATAAATGCGCGGAAGAAGGCGCAGCATCTGATCAATGAATGCGCGCCGCTCTGACTCTCTCGCATTTCCAAGCGCAACGCAATATTCGTTGCAAAGAGCTATAAACGCAATCGAATTATTCGACAATGTCTGTCGGCCTTCGGTCTGTTCCATATCTATATTTTTCTATATAATTGTTTGTCGTGTATGTATTTCATAACACCGGGAGGCAGGAAATAGGTCATATCGCGCCCCGCTTCGATTGAATCGCGGATAAATGTACTCGAAATCTCAACCATCGGAGCATGAACCAACTTCATTCCTTCACGCGCATCCGACACTTTATACCCGGGCCTGGGATACACTGTCACACCATATTGCCGAAGTATATATTCGGCTCGGCTCCATCGGTCAAAAGACGCCCAATTGTCGCTTCCGACAATAATAGAGAACGAACAATCCGGATTAGCGGATGCAAGTGTGTCCAACGTAAGCCATGTGTAGGAAGGGCGGGGTAATCCGATCTCCACATCACATACTCGAAGGCGGGAACTGTCGCCAACAGCTATATGAAGCATGGACAGACGCTCGGCATCGGGCAGTAGCGACGAATCGGCCGCTTTGAAAGGGTTAAGAGGCGACAGTGTGAGCCACACTTCGTCAAAACCTGCAAACTGCGCCATGTAGTCGGCGACAATCATATGCCCTATATGAACAGGGTTGAACGATCCACCGAAAACACCTATGCGCTTCACCATATGCCGCCGGTTCCCAAAAAACGCGCTATATGGTCGTGAACCTCCTCTACAGCGTCGTCAAGTTTATCGTTGACAACCCTCACGTCGAACATCGGCGCATAGCCAATTTCATGCTCGGCCTTGGCTACACGACCCTCTATTGCCTCAGCTGAATCGGTGCCACGTCCTTCGAGTCGATGTCGCAACTCTTCGACTGATGGAGGCATAATAAATATACAGAGGGCCTTATCTCCATATATTTTCTTAACTCTCAGTGCACCCGCTACATCTATATCAAGGATCGGGTTCACGCCATCGGCTGCCATGCGGTCGACCTCACTGCGCAGCGTACCGTAAAACCGTCCGGGATACACTTCCTCATATTCCAGAAAATCGCCTTCGGATATACGCTTGCGGAAATCCTCTTCTGTCAAAAAAAAGTATTCAACGCCGTTGCGTTCGCTACCCCTTGGCAATCTTGTAGTGGCCGAAACCGAAAACTGCATGTTCAAATCGCCACGTTCAAACAGACGTCCGATAATAGTTGACTTTCCACACCCTGACGGAGCCGACAATATAATAACCTTACCTTCCATAACAGTTTTCACATTACGTTAAGCACCTGCTCTTTAATTTGTTCAAGTTCGTCTTTCATCTTTACGACGAGACGCTGCATCTGAGCATGGTTGCTCTTTGAGCCGAGAGTGTTGATCTCGCGACCCATCTCCTGGGCGATGAACCCGAGCTTCTTGCCTTGCCCGTAGGTTGAATTCATCGTATCCATAAAATAGCGCAGGTGTTGGCCAAGACGCTGTTTCTCTTCATTTATGTCAAGTTTCTCGATATAGAATATCATCTCCTGCTCAAGGCGCGACGGCTCAAGAGTGCCTACAGCCACTTTATCGAGATTTTCTTCTATACGGGCGCGTATCTTTGCCACACGTTCGGTCTCGAAACGTGGAATTTCAGCCAGGAAACGACTGATCGCGTCGATTCTAACCGAAAAGAAATCTTCAAGTTTCGAACCTTCGCTCGCCCGATATTGCATCAGAGCCTCGACAGCCTCATCGACAGCAGCATATAGAGTATCTACTTCACCCCCTTCAAGGTCAGTAACGCCTTCCGGGGCAAAGGCATCGGGCAGACGCAGGAGCGTTCCATACCAGTCATCCGGCTCAGGAAGGCCAAGAGTCCGAGCCATATCCTGAATCTGCTGCTTATACGACATTAGAGCCGGAAGGTTAAGCCTTAATGACGGCTGAGCCTCTATCGATTCGACAACAACCGTCATATCAACCTTGCCGCGTTCAAGACGACGCCCTACACGGTTACGCAAGTCCAGTTCTACTTCACGGAAAGCAGCCGGGAGGCGCACACTCATATCAAGCTGCTTGCTATTAAGCGACTTGATTTCCACAGTAATTCTCCTCCCATCATTTTCGACAACCGACTTGCCGAAACCTGTCATTGATAACAACATATTTTATTGTTTTTATTAGGTTGCAAAATTACAAAAATATGGCAAATAACACTTAATTTTGCACTCAAAAACGAGTAACAGACAATCATGGCAGTTATCATCAATATCGAAACTTCAGAATCGACATGTTCGACCGCGCTTACGGCCGAAGGATCGATAATAACATTTCGCGAGGAAACAACGGCACGAAACCACGCGGCAAGCCTGTCAACGCAGATTAAGGAATGTCTTGACCACGCCAAGCGTCTCGGACTACGTCCGGATGCAGTTGCGGTGTCACTCGGCCCCGGAAGTTACACAGGGCTTAGAATCGGTCTGTCTGAGGCAAAAGGGCTTGCCTATGCCCTCAAGATCCCCCTTATCGGAGTCGACACGCTGGAGCTACTGGCTGTGGCGGCCATGTTCGGACCATTTGCCGAGCCCGACGCACTGTTTGTGCCAATGGTAGATGCACGTCGTATGGAAGTTTTCACAGGCGTATATGACTGGAGTCTCAATCACGTCTCCAAGCCGGGACCGATGATACTCGAACCGGACAGTTTCAGCGAACTACTGCGCGACCACAGGCTCATGATGATGGGGAGCGGTGCAGAAAAAGCCGTAGCGATGATTGACAACCCGGGTATCATACATATTCAGGACATACGCCCGCATGCCGTAAACATGCTCGCGCTTGCCGAAAAAGCTTGGCGCGACAGCAAGTTTATAGACGTGGCTTACTCAACGCCGAATTATCTCAAAGACTTTCAGGCCACGACACCTCGTAATAAAGTATGATTTTTTAACTAAATAAAGGACTTCTACAATACAATTTTAATGTAATTTTGTAGTCTGATTTCACATTAAATACAAATAAATGAAACAACTCTTACTCATTTTTATGGCGTGGGTAATGGCTGTAGGGGCATCGGCCCAGCTCAATGGCGACGGCTATTACCGCGTGCAAAACTACAAAACAGGCCGTTATGTTTATGTCATGGACGACAAAGGTTCCCTTGATGTTCCGTCGACGACTGCCGAAGTCGGGGCGATTGAACTATGGAAAGGGCACGATAAATCCATTACCGACCCCGCCAGTGTCATTTACGTCACCGACCTGACCGGGAAAAAGCAGGATTTTGATTTTCAGGCACAGGGCACAGGCGTTAAGCATATGATTAACCATCCTGTAAGCGTTATTCTGCGAAACAAGACACGTGGCACCTATGCTATATTCGGCCGTGACAGCGGCATGACCCGCTGGCTTGGCGACGGCACTATAAGCACCTATGCTGATCGCGGATATATGTCAACAAACCAAAATGACGAGTACACCGAGTGGTATTTCCACCCCATCAACTCTTCAACTGATGAATATTTCGGAGTTGCACCTACAGTGAAGGTCGGCAACGAATATTATCAGCCCTTCTTTGCTGATTTCCCGTTCACTACGGTTTCGTCCGGAATGGAAGTTTTCTATATCTACAAAGTTGACAACGAAGACGGAGTGGCCGTTCTCAAAAAGATCAACGGCACTGTTCCACGCGCTACGCCGGTATTGATTAAATGCGCTTCGGCAGAAGCCACCAACAACCGTCTCAATATCGGAGGTACAGCATCGAATATCACAGACAATGTGCTCAAAGCCGTATATTTCGAGAACTACGACCAAATACTCCACACCAACCTGACACCGTTTAACAAGAGCACGATGCGTCTGCTCAACGTCAACGCTTCCGGCGAACTGGTTTACTCGACAGCCGACGTGCAGTACATTCCGCGAAACCAAGCTTATCTTACGGTATCAGCCAATGCCCCTGCCGAAATCAAGGTCATGACTCAGGAGGCCTACAACGAGTTTCAGAAGACAAAGCCTTATACCCTCACCTACATGGTAGATGACAAAGTATACAAGACATTGAAGGTGAAAGCCGGCGACACGATCACACCCGAAGCCGCACCCGAGAAAGAAGGTCACACTTTTGTGGAATGGACCGGCCTGCCTACTGTGATGCCTTCGCATAATGTCACTGTTACTGCCAAATTCTCAGTGAATACATATACTATGACCTACTATATAGATTGGGCAGAGTATAAGAAATTGACTTACCAATACGGCCAGACAGTTGTCCCGGAGCCTGAACCCGAGCCAAGGGCAGGCTTCACATTCTCGGGGTGGAACTGGATGCCAAAGACTATGCCAGCAGAAAATGTACAAATCTATGCCAACTGGATAAATGATGTTTACAAGGTGACATATCTTGTCGATGGCGAGGTGTTCCAGGAACAGTCTGTCAAATATATGTGGCAGATTCCCAAAATAGACGACCCGGTTAAAGAAGGCTATACATTCAAGGGCTGGGACAACCTTCCGGTGCTCATGCCTCTGGGTGACATTACTGTCAATGCCGTTTTTGATGTAAATGCTTATACGCTCAACTATATAGTTGACGGTACAGCCTACCGCTCATACAGCGTAAATTATGGTACAGCAATCAAGCCGGAAACTGAACCTGTAAGGGAAGGATATTCATTCTCGGGATGGCAGGGTCTCCCCGCCACGATGCCCGCCCACGATGTCGACGTAACCGGAGCATTTGAAATCAACCGCTACAGTCTGAAGGCTTATATCGATAATGTGTTATTCTTTGAGACAACCCTCTCTTTCGGCGAAAAAGTTACTGTCCCAGAGCCTGAGCTTGCTGATGGTCAAAAATTCAGCCATTGGGATGAAACAGTTCCTGAAACAATGCCGGCACATGATGTTGAACTTCACGGTCACACGATTTCAACAGGCATTGACGAAATACTGGCTTCTATGCCTGAAACGCACATCGATGTGTATGACATCTCAGGTGTACTTGTACTTCACAATGTTTCCAAAGACGAGGCGAAATCTCGCCTAAACCCTGGAATCTATATCATAGCAGGTATCAAAGTGATTGTACGCTGATAACTATCCAAACAACAATGCCGCCGGCTCCATTCGGGGTCGGCGGCATTGTTGTTTGGATCCGTAATTACTCAGTCATCACATACATACGGCATTTCGAGCAGTCAAAGTCAAGCCTGAACCGAACTTGACCGTCTGCTTTTAGGTACAACGGGCCGTCGGGCAGTTTACGCTGTCTGTCATGTCTCAGGCAGCTGCCCAGTTCGCGTCTCAAGCAATAGCGTGTGGTCATCACCCGGCGTGATTTATTGCGCCGTTGTTCGGGTGACACAATTTCAAGGGCAGGCTCTATGTCAGTCGCTCCGGCTTCCTTATACAACTCAAGTGCAAGACTGTTGGCTATATTGTCATGATAGGTCAGCGGTCTGACATCAGGCAATTGGGGTGTTATGATTCCTATATTGCGACGCTGTTTAATGTCACGGCGTATCCTACGCGCCCTGTCCATAGCAGTGAACGCGCTACGTCGTAATGCAGTGAGCTGAGATAATGGAACAAACCATCCCGTAGCACGATCGTCATAGTCCATAAGCCGGTAATCCGTATCTCCTGTTTTTGAAAGTACCCGGCGATGTGGCTCCGATTGGTCGCTTTTTGCCTTCACCGGAATCTCTGTACAACTGTCAGCAACAGATACTGTAACCCCGTTCTCGTCAACGAGGTCGATGACCATACGACCGCATGAATCAGTTCGCAAGGTGAGTCCGACATTGATTTTTCGCTCGGCAGTTTCTCCTGCCATAACATCGTCTCGGACTTTGTCGCGGTTACGGTAGATCACAGTCCCGGAAGCGACCGGGGTCAGATCGGAAGCAGCAAACAGTCGACACCCCTCAATACGATTGAGGCGAAAGCCGCAATATGTTCCGTCAGCGGCAACATATCCGAGTCCGTCCCCATTAGCCAACTGAGATGTAAGCCTGGCCTTCACTGTTCGTCCGGACACAGAATCGACTCGTCCAACAGGAACACCACGCCATTTGGGCGAGTCAAGCGACCCCATAGGTTTTTCCGGACGTGATTCTTTTGTAAAATAATCGGTAAATCCACGATTGAAACTGAGTCGCAGATCAGGAGTAAAATTAAATGTAGAGCGCCCAGAGGATGCACGGACGAGTTTGCCGTCGGATTTGTCCACTATGCTGTCAAGCAAACGGCTGTAGAAGGCTGTTACATTCTTGACGTAACCGGTATCTTTCAACCTTCCCTCTATTTTTAATGATCTGACACCGGCATCTATCAAATCGTCAATATGCCGGCTTCGGTCGAGATCTCGTAACGAAAGGTAGTGGCGACGAGGCATAAGAGCTCTACCCTGCTTGTCTGTGAGATCATATGCCAAACGACAGATCTGAGCACATTCCCCACGGTTAGCGCTTCTTCCGGTTGTGACGCAGCTTGCCTGGCAATCGCCGCTATAGCTTACGCATAGAGCGCCATGTACAAACGATTCAAGCACAATATCAGTTCCCACGGCATTGCGTATGGCCTTTGTCTCATCAAGTGTGAGTTCGCGTGGCAACACAAGTTGGCTAAACCCACATGATGCAAGCCATAAAGCCCGTTCAGGAGTACGGATATCACACTGCGTACTCGCATGAAGGTCAATTGGCGGGATATCGAGCTTCAACACCGCCATATCCTGTACAATCAAAGCATCAACGCCAACATGATATAACCCGCATATCATCCGCTCCACATCGCGCAGCTCTCCATCGTAAATGAGAGTATTGACGGTGGCATATACACGTGCATCGAAACGATGGGCAAAATCACACAATCTTCCGATTTCACCCACAGAATTTGCGGCTGCAGCTCTCGCCCCGTGTCCCGGAGGACCGATATACACAGCATCCGCTCCGTGCTTGACAGCCTCAATACCGGTGGCTACATCACGGGCCGGAGCAAGCAATTCGATGGTTTTCTTTATGTTTTTTCCAAGCATAAACGTCATTCAGCTACCGGACCGTGATTCCAGCCCCGCGACACATAATACGGAGTATGCCATTCCAAAAGACGGCCGGAAAAATCGCTGTAATCACGTGTGTCGGCAGGAGACCAGCCTCGTTCGGCTATTGCAGCAAGACGTGGCAACATAAGATATTGCAACAGAGACTCACTGTCGACCCATTCCGTCCAGAAATTTCCCTGCACACCCATATATCGGTCTTCCTTACCCTTAGGTGCATGTCCCAGAAGTTCGTAAGCATACACGGCCTTTAGTGTTTCCGTACCGGCGCCGGCACCCATTGGCTCGTTTAAGGCCGGCGACTGTTTACGGTTGATGTAGTACGGAATTATAGGAGTCATTATTGTCCACATGCCCCTCGATACAGCATCCTGAGCTGCTTTTTCAAAATCGACCCATGACATGATGACTATATCGTTGTTATCTTTGCCTATCAAGTCGGTATTTCCATGAAGCGCTTCGTTCCAGAAAATGAGTTTACGGTTGTTACCTTTCGACTCCATGTGACGCACAAGCTTGTTATAATAGTCGAGTTGCAAATCGCGATACTTGTCAGAACCAATTTCTTTAAGACGGGCTTGGCATTCAGGCGACTTCTCCCACTTAGTAGTCGGGCATTCGTCACCACCGAGATGTATATACCCGAACGGAAAGAGTTCCGCCAGCTCGTCAAGGATGTCTGTGGTAAATTTTACAGCCTCAGGTTTTGCTACATTAATCACATCCGGAGTTACTCCTGCATAGTCCCAAACCAGGTGTACGCTGTCAGGATCGCAAGCAAGCAACTCAGGATATGAAGCCACAGCGGCCTGTGTGTGTCCGGGTAAATCGATTTCGGGAACGACCTCAATAAAACGTTCACGGGCATAATCCACTACTTCCTTTATTTCATCCTGAGTATAGTAGTATGGACCGTAATTGTATTCGTCGGGCAGATGATGCCCCCACCATCCGATGCGTTGTCCCTTACGCTTCGAACCAACTTCCGTAAGCTTTGGGTAAGCTTTAATCTCGATACGCCATCCTTGGTCTTCGGTCAGATGCCAGTGGAAACGGTTCATTTTGTACAGAGCCATTATGTCAATCACTCTTTTGGCGGCTTCTTTTCCAAAGAAATGACGCCCCTCGTCAAGCATAAATCCACGCCAGCCAAATCGGGGTTCGTCCTCGATGGCAACCGCACCGACTATAGTTGCCGTGGTATCGGCAGCTACCGGAAGCAATTGAAGCATTGTCTGCATACCGTGGAAAAAGCCGACCGGTGCCGATGCTTTGAGCACAATCGAATCTTGTGTCACATTAAGTCTGTATGCCTCTTTGCCTAAAGATTTGTCAAGCTTTAGGGCAATACGGCCATCCTTAGCCGAAACGAGTTTGGAACCCGAAGCTTTTTCCAATGCGGGCGACATTATTGAAAATACCGAGGCTATGCTGTCGCCGGTATATCCGGGTATTGAGATTGTTTCTTCTTTCTGAAATACAAAAGTACCCGGATTTTCCTGAACTGAGAGTGGTGCGGGAACCACTGCGACCTTTCCCGACAGCGGCATCAAGCCGGCAATGGTTGCCAGGCATAAAGAGGTGAATGTCTTTATCATGGATCTGTAGAATTTAAATTCGGGCAAATTTACAAAATTTATTCGTTTCGGACAAAGCCTTACCATTCAGTTTGCACGGATTGAAAAAAGATGCCGGAACGAATTATTTCTATTTCGCTCCGACAATTTGTAACTTTGCAAAAAAATTTACGAAAGAAATGGATTTACCTAAAGATCCCTACATGCTGCTGAGCATGATAAATATGAAACTCCGTGACGATTATTCCGACCTCGATTCGCTATGTGAAGATCTTGATATCGACAGAAAGCAGCTTGAATCCAAACTCGGAACAATTGACTATAAATATATTCCGGGTATCAACCAGTTCCGTTAGCAGTCGCGCTTTGCCTCTTTCAGTTCTTCTTCCGGAGCAGAGAAGGGAGTCTTGTCGGGGGAAGGGATCGGTTCGGACGGAGTGGATATGGGAATATTGAGCCGTGTCCAGATGAAATTGGGTACGCAGCGCCACAATCCCACAAGCACATTCCATCGCCAGTCTATAACGGCTACACGCGGACGGCGCACAATAGCACGAATCACCTGCGGCACAACATAATCGAGTGCCATTTCCATCGGGTAACGATGGTCGCTCAGTAGTAACGGCGTACGCACCCATCCGGGTCGGATGTCTGTAAATGTCACGTCTGCATGCTCTATTCGGGCCAACTGTTCAAGTGCTACCATGTAAGTCTGAGCGCACCGTTTCGATGCGGAATAGGCAGAAAGACGGCCAAGTCCATTCGTTCCGGCGACGCTTGTGACTGCAGCTATATGCCCAATGCGTCCGTTATCGCGGAAATATCGGTAAGCAGCACACAACATTCTCGCAAACCCACAGGCATTAGTGTTGATAATATCGACCTCACGCTGTGGATCAAGTCCGAGATTTTCATAACCGATGCCAGCCACATGCAGATAAATGTCCATTCCTCCGAGACGACCAATGAGTTCGCC
>CAZAZA010000042.1:0-22518 GCA_964489495.1 uncultured Bacteroides sp. | reverse complement strand
GACATAACTGAAGCAATCCATCGGACATATTCATAGAATCTATCGCCTCCAAATAATTCTGATAAGTATCACCTCCATAAAAATAACAATCATCCATATTTGTAAGCAAAAAATGAGCAGCTTTTAGTTTATCTGGGTCACAGTCATTATGGGTATAGTGATCTATTACCTTTAGTAGTTCCTCTTTGTTCGTATCGGCCTTTTCCAAAAATGAATCGGCATTACCGCGACATGAGCAAAGTAACAAGAGGAAAACGATACCATAGAGAATTTTTTTCATACGAAAATAGTAAAATTTGAGCTCAGTGTAAATTATTTATATATCTTTTTAAATCATTTATCATTATATCTGTTTCAAACGACTCTACTTTTACTTTTTTGTCAAGCACCTGAAGTGTCATTGATTTAGCCTTTGCTGTATCCCCTGTTTGTTCATAGAGCTTTACCAATAAATAAAGAGGCTTTATAAGTTTGGGACACATATTATGTGCCGATTGATAATGCTGTTCCGCCAAATCATTTTTCCCGATTTCTGCAAGACATATTCCCTTTAGCAACTGAATATCAGAATTGTTATTGAGTTTTTCTGAGCGACTTGCCGCTAAAAGGCAATCGTCATACATTCTAAAAAGATAGAATCTTGCACTTAGTTCATACCAAAATTCCGCATTATTCAGTATTTCGCCGGCTTCATAAAATTTCATTTTATCTTTTTTGTTTTCAAACGATTGTTGATACAACTTATGCCAAGTTTCATAAGCCTCCCTCTTCTTAGCTTGCGACAGCCAATAGGACGCACCAACCACAAAAACAACAAAACACATAATTAATCTATATTGGGGTCCCAGATTAGTTGTGAATTTCTTCCATAATCCGGTTATAACGATTATATTATAGATTATAAACCAGCGACATACTAAATAGGAGAAAGGATAGGAAAATAACGCAAATACCCCGACCCCTAACAATGATAGTACTGAATCATAGCTGGTTGAAATTTCTTCTTTTTTCGAAGTATAAATTATAAAAGCAACAAATATAATTAAAATGCCTAATCCTACAAATCCATAATCTACAATAATCAGAAGGTACTCATTAAAAGGGTGAACTATATTGTCGGCCAAATCTGCAAATATACTGTTGGGATTCTCCGCAAAATACTGTTCCTGGAAGTTCATATAGTATTTGCGGAATCCATCAGCTCCATAACCCCATATTGGTTTTTGCGCAATCATATCGCATGTGCACTTCCAAATCAGAACACGTCCGTCGGCTGAATCTTTCTTTAGAAAATACAATATAATAAAGATGATACATATGAATGCAGCCGCCGCAGTTTTAATCCATAGATTACAATTCCATTTCCGTTTTTTGTAATATGCTAATCCTATGACAAAAATTAAGGCTATTATGCCTGCTCTGGAGCCAACAGCAACCATCATAGCCATAAACAATATCTCGACTGAATGCCTTATATACGAATTCTCCTGTACATAATCAATATAGTAGATAAAAGGGAAACAAGTGACAACAAACATTGCTAATCCTGCAGGATTATTAAAATGGCCCTCTATCCAAACATCTCGATTACAGAATGCATATATTATTTCAATAACGAGAATAACCGATATGACATAACGGATATTTCGAATCGGCGGAAAAACGGACATTGCCGGCATTTATTTCAGTATGGCTGTTGCCGGCGCGTAGCGGCGCGTTCCGAGGATGTTCCTGATGTCGCGATCACGCGCCATTCTGTAGTCGAGATCATGCGTATAATGAGCTACATGGAAACGACGGTTGCATAATTTCTCACCTTCCGGATTCCTGATGACAATGTTGAGGTGGCCTTCAGGAGTGCTTTCATCTATAGGGAAACGGAGCCATGCTTCATGAGACCGCATCACTATTCTCTGTCTGTCATAAACAATGCCATTGTCATCGGCCAAAAGCACTTCAAGCGAATCATTGTCCGCATTATTATTGACCACGCGAATTTTTATGTCGTCCTCGGCATAAGAATAAAGGCGGTTGGGATAATCAACTTTAATTCCTCCATTGACTTCTTTTTCAATCACAAATTCTTTTGGTGCGTATTTGCCGATGAGCTTGTTCTTGCACGAAGCTGACGTCAAGGCCTCATAATCCCAGAATGACACATAACGAGATTGGGCAGCAAGTATTCTGCTTGTCTCATCCTTAACCCCCCAATAGTCCAGGGTATACTTTTTTCCGTCCTGCCAAAAAGCTCCCCAGTAATTCAATCGGTCAAGAATCTCGTCGACAGCCTCTCCGGTATTTTCTTTGCCGTCGAGCATAGTCAGGCAGTCAACACCCAACATTCTGCCTTCGCTCTGAACTTCTGGCAGACAGACTTTATATTTCTTTCCATTGTAATTCACCGTCGCATAGTAGCTCTCTCCTTTTTCCGCTGTCAGGAAAAACGAGCCGCCACGCGGCGACCACGACACAAAGCCGGTCTGCAACGAATCTTTCGACGAATATACTTCTCCATCAACGGCCACATCTTCTCCGATGTCGTTCATAGCCGAAAAGGCAATCTGGCTGCGCACACCGGCGATGAGCGACCCGCCTTCGGGCGCGAAACAGATTCGCAGCCCGCTGTTTTCCGGTCCCTTCCAGTCGGCGGTAGCAATCAACGGGTATGATATACCTTGAGTAAGCCGAAGGTCAAGGTCGGCCTTGCGCACGTCGGCATACCTCTTCTTGTGCATATAGCGGACAGCTTTTGCGTCGCGGGTGCCGAGCAGACGCCCCTCGTTGTCGAAAAGACGCACTTCGACATCGCCCTGCGCGATATCCCGGAGCGGAAAACTGAGGCAACCAAGCGCAGACTCTCTCAAATCCATAACATCTTCACCCTGCTTCGAATCGCCACGATATATGGCAGCGCGGAGCGTGGAGCCCTTCATCCACTCTGGCCGTTCGACCCACACCCTTATGTTTTCAGTCACGTCTTGCGCACGGCCAAAATCCGTCAGTTCCGGCCTATACTTCCCTTGGATTATGTTGATTTTCTGATTTCTGGAATAAAACACACCCACGCGATACCAATCTATCTTAGGCCAAATGCCATATGTCCTTACTACATGTCGGTCTTTGTCGGGAGTCATGTCGGTCTGTTTGCTGTATCTGACTATGCGATGCTCCAACTTCGTCTGCTGTTCAAGCTCTAAGTCACTATAGGCATCCTTGGAGGCCCGATTCCAAGACGGATGTTTTGCGTCAAACGGAATAAATGTGGCGTTTGACGTGTTATCCACACTCCAGGCGTAGCCGTCCTTCTTTACCGGGAGGAAATCGGTTGTAAATTCCTTGTCGCCGAAGCTCCACTGCACAGCATAGCGGCACTGTTTCGGCACGAAGAAGAAAAGGCCCTGACCGTTCTCGTCGGTCGCAAAGATTGCTGCAACATTTCCTTCTTCATCTACGAGTTGCCCCTTTGCCTCTTTAACAGGCAATCCGGCTGCATCGGTCAACCGATAGGCCACATCGGCAAGTGTTTCGGCCACCAACGGACTTTCCACCGAGTATATCGCTTCTGAGGAAGCAGTCACTGCATACGACAATACTGTCAAATTGGTTAACAGTGCGAGAATCAGGCATAGTCTTTTCATAAATAATCTCTTACTGTACAGTTCACACTTGTTCCCTCCTGATCTGTCGGAACAGTTGTTGAGAATACTTTCGTCTTTCTTATCATTAACGTATTAGCCAAACGAGCCTCAAGTATAAAGTTTTTCCTGACAGATATTGAAGTCGTTCCATCACCTTTCTTTACTTTTATCGGATCAACACTTTCACCGCCATCAGGTCTCATAGAGAACCAATAGCCTTTTTCCGAAAAAGATTCTAACATATTGAATGATAGGTTTCCTGAAACTCTTGAAGAATCATTGATGTCGCCTGTGGTAGAAAAGGTGACAACAACTTCACCCATACAATAAAAGCCTTCTCCTTCTTCGACTTCTACAGTAAAAACTGACACCGGATGATGTTCTTTTGATTGATACACACGAGAACTGGGAATCATAAGCCCAGTCGGGGTACTATAAAGGATTGAGTACTTAAGAGGATATTCTGCTTTCAGGCTTTTCAAAGCCACGAGCATTCGTTCAAATTCTGCTATCGGGATTTTCCTATCAATTTTATCGTCTGAAAAAATTACTTCCGAGCCGTATTGAGCTGCCAATTTTTTGAATTCCTCTTTCTCAGCTTCTGAATACGTTCCTTCGTCCATGTATGATGTCTCTACATTATTATCACAAGAGAAGCATGTAGAAAAAAACGCTACAATGCTTATGATTAATAATAGTTTGTTTTTCATTATTAGTAGTTTTAATTGCATTAATATTTAGCCATCAGCCAGATCACGAGAATCGGCTGCTTTACAATGAATTGCACTGACACACTATGGTATGTCCGTGCAATTCAATCGAAAATCCGAAACCAAGTGGACGCATCAAAATGCACCCATAGATTGATTTAGTTCTTAAGCTGAAAAACCTCTTATTCTCCGGCCTGGAGCTGGGCGCGACGGAGATATTTCTCAACATCCATGCGTACCATGCCGCCATACTGGGGGTAGTTGTCGATTATTTCCTGATAGCATGCGGCTTCCGACTTATAGTCTTTAAGCTCACGGTAGACATTAGCCTCTTTCAGGAGGAAGGTCGGAGTGTAGTACGGATTATTGTCCGACTGGCTTACAGCTTTCTTGAAGCAATCGAGAGCTTTGTCGTATTCCTTGAGGTTGACGTAACAGTCACCCTGAAGCGAATAGGCTGCAGCACCGATGACATCCTCTTTGGCCTCGTAGCGCGAAACATATTCGAGTGCCTCCTGATATTTGCCCTGCTGATAGAGGATGATGGCGGCATTGAGAGCCGCACGGTTGCCAGCGTCATAGCCATAGTCGTCGGCTACGGCCTGATATTGCTGAAGGGCAAGAGAGTCGTTGCCCATCACGGCGGTGAGGTCGGCCTGCCCGATCGCGTCATTGGCCTTCTGGATGCCCGGCTGGCGGATGGCGTAGATGTAGACTAATACGGCCACTACAATCGCAGCCAGGACGATAACCGCCCACATGATGGCGGATGAGTTTTTCTGCACTTTCTGGCCGATGCCGGTCAGCTGGTCGTTGAGATCGTCGATCCCTGTACGGACCTCTTCATTGTGGTTGTTTGCCATTTTGATATGTCAGTTCTTGTTTTTTCTGCTGATAATGCTAACGAATTGCAAAGTTAGCTGTTATTGGCGAATTTACGAAATATCCTTTGTTTTTTTTCATCCCGTCACCTCAAAAAAAACAGATAAATGTTGGGATCGGTTTACGAAGGCCGTGGCATGCCACGACCCTACAATTAATGGAATCAGTGGAGGATACTGTCGGCTACCATCGTAGCGAGTGTACCGTTGTCGCCGCAATACTCCCAGTACATAGCCCCGAGCATATGGTTCTCTTTGATATAGTGCAGCTTGGCAGCCATAGAGCGGGTGTTTTCAAAGCCCATGAGCACCTTGCCGCTGACGGAGTCGACCATATAGGGCGACTGTGACACGGAATCCCAGACTTCATATGTGCCGGGAAGCATTTTGGTGTCCTTATAGTCGACATAGTCGGCATAAGGCTCTACGCCGCGACCGTAGAAGGGCAGGCCGAGAACAAGCTTGTCGGCCGGTACTCCAGCCGCAAGATGGGCGTGGAACGCCGAATCGGTGGTATTGCTTCCGGCTTTCTCGCTCGCATATAGCGGGTTGTGAGGGCGTCCGGTCGATGCCGACGACATGTCGTATGACATAATGTTGACATAGTCGACATAGGGCATGATGGCCGGGAAGTCGATAAACTGTGCCTTCCAGATGGTGGCGAGGGTGAGCAGACGGTCGGGACCGAGAGCCGAGCGCAGGTCGCGCATCAGCAGGGTGTAGTTCCCGGTGTCGTCGGGCGACTCCGAGATGCCGGCTCCCTGGCCGCGTGTCGGGTATTCCCAGTCGATATCGATGCCGTCGAGCTTGTATTGCTCAACTTTTTTCACGCAGTCGGCGGCGAATTTGGCACGCAGTGTCGAATCGGCTGCCATCTCGCTGAAGTTGCCGCTACCCCACCCGCCAATCGAAAGGACGATCTTGAGGTCGGGGTTGATCTCGCGCAATGCCACGATAGAGTCGAGGCGCGCGGTATTCTGGATTCTGACCGAGTCAAAGCTGTCGGCCACATGTCCGAAGGCATAGTTAATGTGTGTCATAAGGTTAGGGTCGGGCATGCAGCTGCTCCAACCTGTCACGTAGGCTACGACAATCTGTTTTTCAGGCGTTGCGGTTTCGGTATCGGCTGTCTTGGCGGCAGGCTTGCAGCCGACAAAAGCCGAAGCGGCTGCGAGCGTAACGACACTCATGGCAGCCAGAATGGATTTGTTCATATAAAATAAAGTTTAGATTAGTCTGGGAAGGCAAATTTACGCATTTATTTGCTAAACAACAAAAATGTCCGGAAAACCGCCTCAACGGCAGATTTCCGGACACCTTAGTATTATATTACGAATTTATCTCGAAATTTTACCCGAAAGGTTGGTGTCGCCTTCGACTGTGTAGACATAGATGCCTTTGGGGAGTGTGGACAGGTTGATCGAGCCTGATTCGGAAACGGGCACCTGAAGAGCGCGTACGCCGAGTATGTTATAGAGGCTCAGAACCGCGTGGCCATGGATTTTGTAAACGAGGTGTCCACCCGACACACGGACTTCCGACTTGTCGCCTGAGATGGTGGCTGTCGAAGCTCCATCGGAATTGAGCACGATCGTGAAGTCAGAGCCAAGCATCGTCATACTGCCCACATGGCCTGATATTTTAAGAGTGATGTTTTTAGGAAGATCAGCCGGCGATTCAGCGTTAAAGTCGACATATTCAAGCGCGAGATCGGTCTTTACATTCGCATTCAGGGAGAAATTTTTCTTCTCTACCTTCGAACCGCTCTGACAGTTGCCGCCAACGCACACCTGAACGCTCTGACCGGTGGTGCACTCAACCGTGAGATTCGCACGGTCTTTGGCCTGACTGTCGCACATCATGTAAACGGGCGGCTTAACCTGATAGCCACCAATCTCTCCTTCGGTGATTTCGTTATACTCTATAGTGGCACCTTTCTCAATCTGTTGGTCGCCAAGATAAAAAGTAACCTTGTCTGTTGCCTGCGAGGCTAAAGCCACTGCAAGCATCGTTATCGCAAAGTAAAGTTTTTTCATACGCTGTTTTTGGCCTTTAAAATTTTGTTAGATTTTTCACAAAGATAGGCAATATATCATTAACACGCGTATCGCCACGAAATTATTTAATACTTATTAACTATTAGCAGCTCTGACAACCGCTTCCGGCACTGTTGCACACATTTCACGAAAATGTGCGAACTGTGAAACCTCGGCCCTTTATTTACGATTGTAAGGTTATTTTCACCATTTTTTACACTTAGTCGTAAACTTTTACGGGATAGCCGTTTGCGCCCACGACGATTAACATATTTAACAAAATTAGAAGTATTTAATGCCGACTTATTTTTTCATATGGCTGAAAATGACTAACTTTGAGCATCGTGAAAACGAAAAACCAGAAAAAAATCGAAACCAACGACAAATCAGCTCTAACCAACATATATGGAAAAAACATTAGTTATTTTCAAACCGTCTGCCGTGCAGCGCGGCCTCGTAGGCGAGGTGCTTGCACGGTTCGAACATAAGGGTCTCGCAATAGCAGGCATGAAAATGATGCAGCTCAACGAGCAGATTCTCCGCGAACACTACGCCCACCTGGTCGACAAACCTTTTTTCCCCTCGATAGTAGAATCGATGATGGCCTCACCGGTAATCGTGCTCGCCCTCGAAGGTGTGGACGCAGTGAAGGTGGTGAGACTGATGACAGGAGCGACCAACGGACGCGACGCCCTGCCCGGAACCATCAGAGGCGATTACAGCATGAGCAACCAGTGCAACATAGTTCACGCATCGTCGTCGCTCGAAGACGCCGCCGCCGAACTAAAACGCTTCTTCCGCGACGACGAAATCATTTCATGGTCGCCGAACGACGCCAAGTATGTTTATTCCCCGGACGAAAAATAAACCGATAACCAAAAAGCAAATCAGACGGAAAGCTCAGCCTCTCCTCACAAAGAAACAATAATGAAGTTTATCAAAAACTCAATCATATCATTAGCAATAGCAATCGCAGCCGTAGCTGCCGCACCGGGAGTATCGGCACAATATAAGTTACCCGAATCACACAACACGCAGCACGAGAACCTTCTGGCAAACCAGCGTTCGCTCGGCGACAAATTCAGCATCGATGCCAACAAGGCACTCCGCAGCTCTGTTGCCGAACGCGAAATCGAAGGCCTCGACGAGATATACTCGGTAAACTGGGACAGCCCGCATGTCAACCCTTACGTGGGAATGGCAATACCTGACACCAAGGACCTCGACCTCACGGGATACTATCATCCCGTCCCCGGCGCCGTAACATCGAATTTCGGCTACAGACCGCGATTCGGACGCGTGCACAAGGGCATCGACCTGCGTCTGAGCGTGGGCGACACCGTGTGTTCGGCTTTTGACGGCGTTGTGCGTCTGACCAAGTTCGAGCGTCGCGGATACGGCTACTACGTGGTTATCAGGCATGACAACGGCATGGAGACTGTCTACGGACACTTGTCGAAGTTCCTCGTCAAACCCAACCAGCGCGTAAGAGCCGGCGAGGCTATAGCCCTGGGCGGCAACACAGGACGAAGCACCGGGCCGCACCTGCACTTCGAGACCCGCTACATGGGTATCGCCATCAATCCTTCGCTGATGATTGACTTCGAGAAAAAGATGACTTTCAGCGACAGTTTCACCTTCGACAAGAAAAAGCACGAGGTGAAGCAGACTTACAAGAAACGTAAGACATACGCCAAGAAACGTAAGTCGAAACGCCGTAAAAAATGATTCCGGATGATTAATTACCGCAATATCCCCGGTTGTCGCCAAGGCAGCCGGGGAATAATGTTTTTATTGCTCGCCCTGATAATGTCGGGCTGCAACGACGGAGCATTCTCAACGCCTCCGGCCGGTGACATCCCCCCGCTGTTACTCACCGACGACGGTCAAGAACGCTGCGTGAAATTCAGCTTTGAAAAATGGCCCGTGACAAAACTGGTGTTCTCCGACCCGGGCAATTTCCAAAGCGTGGTTATCCACGACAACGACACTATTCCCGGCAACACCCTGCGCGGCAACGGAATGATAACGGCTACAAGCCCTGATGTCGACGTGAGACTCCTGAGGCAGGGAAGCATCCTGACAATTGCCGCTCTCGGAGATTCGCTGATGACCGACACGGTGTCGGTCACTGTGGAAATGTGTGACGACTCTACCGGAAGCCGTGCTGAACTGCCCGTCAAAATATGTCCGGCCTTATGAGACAGACAATCCTGGCTATATTGACCGGCGCAGTACTGGCCGCGACAACACATGCCGGCGCCACCGGCATCGACCCGCGAATCGATGCCGGAGTCAACGCGCTGTGGGTGATGCCATCGAACAAGGTGCTTCGCGGGAATAACGACCTGGGACGGCGCGTGGTGGCATCCACCGGTCCGTTTGTCGAACTGACGGCGCGCTGCGACATTTCGTCGCGCTACGGGCGCTGGTATCCGATGGCGCGTCAGGGTGTCGGCATAGCAGTGCAGCCTGTGATACCGACAGGCGTGCTCGGCACTCCCGTACTGGCATATGTGAAGCAGGGAGCCCCCTTCAAGTCACTCTCCCCTCGCTGGAGCCTCGGCTATGAATGGAATTTCGGAGCCGCCATGGGATGGAAAGCCAAAAACCATGACGCACCTGGTTACGACCGCGACAAGGACTGTATCGGATCGCCATACACGGCATATATCAATATCGGTCTGTACGCCCGTTACCGGCTGACTGACGGTGTCAGCATTTTCGGCGGCGTGGACCTGCGCCACTATTCCAACGGCAACACAGTCGACCCGAATCCGGGTATCAACATGCTCGGCCTGAGAGTGGGCGCGTCTGTGAGTCTCGAACCGAAAACACCGGTGGCAAAAGCCGACTGGTCGGACTTCCGACCGGGATATGTTGTCGACGTGGTGGTCTACGGGGCATGGCGCAAAAGGGCATTCCATGCCGCAAAAGAGGATGGAGACGATAAGGAATATGTGATGATACCGGGGCGGTTCGGGGTGGTGGGGCTGAACGTGAACCCCATGTACAGGTTCAACCCCGTCGTCAGCGCGGGACTGTCGGTTGACGCGCACTTTGACGAGGGGGCGAATCTTGCCGGACACTATATCGAAGGCACTCCCCTCGACGACCCCAGATTCAAACGCCCGTCATTCGCCGACCGCTCGACGGTCGGTCTGTCGGCAAGGGCCGAGCTCAGGATGGCGATGTTCGGCATAAATGTAGGTGTCGGTCACAGCCTTATCGCTCCCGGCGGGAGCGACCTCCGGGGATGGTACTGCAATTTCGCTCTGAAGACCTTCGTCAGTGAACGCGTATTCATCCACACGGGCTACAGGCTCGTGAAATTCACCTATCAGGGCAATCTACTTCTCGGCCTGGGATACCGCTTTTAACAGCTCGTCGGCAGAGATGCCGAGCGAACGCATCTGGCGTGCCACGTCGGGCACAACGCGGTCGAAAAAATCACGCCGCCGCGTGGCGATGATCAGCTCGCAAGCCTCAGGCGAGACAAAATAACCCAACCCGCGCTTTTGATATATTATACCAGAGGCATGAAGGTCGTCATAAGCCTTCAGCACGGTGCGGTTGTTGACAGCCAGCTCCACCGACAGGTCTTTTGTCGACGGTATACGTCCGTCGGAAGGCCATTTCCCTCCGAGGACGCAGTCATAGCAGTATTCGATTATCTGCTTGTATATAGGAAGATTGTCAGAAAACTCCATATTATATCTGTCGACGGGTTATGGCTCTCCAGCCCATCACGAGACTTATAACAAGCCAGGGTATGATGAGATACAACGTGTATCCGATATAATCCACAACCTGGTCGAGAATCTGCTGGGGATTGGCGGGGTCAACACCTGCAAAACCGTCGCGCATGCCGATTATCACCCCCGTAAAGCCACTGATTATTCCCAAAACAAACCCAACACCTATTGTGCCAAGCACCCCGTATAGCACGCGATTGTGACGCGAGGCCATCACAAACCAGAGGCATGTGGCCATCTGTGCCATCGAACTGAAAAAACCCATTGTCTTCACGACACGTATATTGTCAGCGCTCATTGTCACCCCTGTTTCGGTAAACATTTCGGTCACATCGACGTTCGCCCCGGTCAAGGCCGAAAACAGCCAGCAAGGAAATCCCGCAAGCAAAGGTATGGCTATGAATGTATAAGCCATGCAGAAGATGCCTTTTTCACAGCCGTTGGCCGGAAGTGAAAGCGACATTTCAGGAGAATTGCAGAGCGCAAAGGCTATAGGTCCGAGAATAATCATCCACTCAATTATATTGAGCACCATCTGGTAACCGACGGGCATGCCGGCCTTCCATAACGTCCATGAAAGGGGGAAGAGAAGCAGCGATATCAGCGGATAGATGATTATCTGCCTCTTAAGACGCGGATAGTAGTAACGCGCAACCATCATGACGCGTGTCCACGATGTGCGGTCGGTATCGGAAAGTATCTTATAGTCAGTCATTGTCCTTGATGATTTGAATCAGACGGTCGCCATGCGCCGACTTGACGGCGTTGTAGAGCAGGGCATAATCTATATCTGTTGCGGTGTCGGCATCCTCCACACGCACAATGCCGTGCGTGCGTCCGAGACGCGGCTCAAAGTAGATCATTGTGTCGGGATGCGGAACTGTCGAGCTTACAAACGCAACGCGGTTGAGGATTCTCTCGATTGAGGCCGCAAGCCTCAGCCTGCCGTGTGAGAGGATGATCACGCTGTCGTAGAGGTTCTGCAGGTCGGAAAATGTGTGGGTCGAGACTATCACTGTCTGTTCCTCGTCGACGCTTTCGGCCAGCATACGCTGCAGCTCCTGACGCGACTCTATGTCGAGCCCGTTGGCCGGCTCGTCGAGAAGTAGTATCGACGGTCTGAGCGCGATAAAATAAGCAAGCTGTGATTTGTGACGGTTGCCGAGCGAGAGTTTTTTGAGTTTCTCGTCGCCGGTCAGGCCGAACCGCTGCAGGTTGGCTGCAAGCAGCTCCGGGTCGAAATTCGGATAGAATCGGCTGTGGCAACGGGCTGTCGCGTTGATTGTAGCAGCGGGAAAGCCCATGTTGTCGGCAAGGAAGGCTACTTTGCTCAATATGCTTGGCAAACGAAGCTTGGTCGGAGTCCGGTCGATAAGGCACTCGCCGCTGCGCGGATACAGCAACCCGTCGATAAGGTGGAGCAATGTCGTCTTGCCGGCACCGTTTTCGCCCAGAAGCAGGTGTATGCCCGGCCCGATGCCGGCCGATATGTCATCAATGGCTGTGCTATGCCTGTCATAGCCGAACGTCAGCCCGTCAAGGTCTATGTTCATCGCACTTCCGTTACGGTATATCCTGAATCACGCAGCAATTTTACCAGGCCTTCGTCGCCTATAAGGTGGCCTATGCCAACGGCTACGAGCACCGATTCGCGTGGCAGTATATCACGAAGCTGCCTCACCCAGTCGCGGTTACGGCTGTAAAGCATCCTGTCGGCATCCTCGGCTGAGATTCCCCACTGCGGGTCGAACATCAGTGCCGCAATCCGTTCAAGGTCGCCGTCGTTGTAGGCATCTGCCAGTTTTTGGGCGAATTCGACCGCTTTGTCGTCTTTGGCGATTGTCTCCATCAGGTCGGCTGCCTGCGTCGATATCGGGTCACCCAAAAGGATTTCGAGCTGGCGGTCGATGGTTTCAAGGCCGCGAACCGGCTTACCGGCTGCTGCCGACTTCACCTGTATTGTCTGGTCGAGCTGTTGGGCAGGATTGAATTCAGGAAATGCGACTACCGACTGAAGCATTGCAAGCTGGGTGTTGACAATGGCAGGTTTCATCATTTCAAGCTGGGAGGCATTGACCATCCCCATGGTGTATTTTGAAAGGACGGCGTTGACTGAGTCAATCTGTGCCGGCGACAGCACTTTTGACAGCGTGCTGTCAGACGGAGCCATCGCATACGCCATCATTTTTTGCTGCATCACCGCCGAGTCGGCAGCATTCATCACTATCTCGCCATACATGGCATCCACACCCTGAATGGCTTGGTCGAATCCCGGCGTACTGTCGAGAACCGACACCGGTGCCACATGATGAGTGCCGAAGAGATACGATTCCCCCTTGGCATCACCCCCTGTCACTTTCCACATTCGCTGAGCCGAAAGAGTCAGCGACATCAGGGCTGTTAATACAATAATCAATCTTCTGTTCATTTTATTTATATGGTTAAGGTTTTCGTCTTATGTAGTAGTGTAGTCATGTACATCACTATCACGCTGCAAAGTTATACTAACTCCATGAAACCTCCAAATAAAACTCAACGAAAAATCAATTATTTTTTCTAAATTTGTGACACCATTATAAATCAGCCCCAATTATGGCAGAACTAAAGAATTATGGCTAAAGTGATTAGAGAAAGGTGGACGGTTATCGTAATCGGTGTGCTGACGGTGTTATGCTACGGAGGCGTATTCGGGCTGGCACGTCTGACGCTGGTCAATCCATGGTATCCGGCATTGGGAGGGGTGGCCGTTGCTGCGGCCGCTTATATTCCTGCCGGGAGAGCGTGGGCGGGAATAACGGGGTGCAGCAACCGCTTTGTCGCCTTTCTGTCCCACCTTGTGGCCGCGACAGGACTGGTTCTCGCACTGTTCTACACACTCAACTATTGCATTCCACGCACAGGCTCCTCCCATATCGAAGAGGCCGAGGTGGTGAGACGTTACAGCGAGACAAGATATACGCAAAAACGAGTGGCACGGAACCGATATGTGCGCGGCGAACCGTATAACGCTTATTTTGTGGAAGTCAGACTGCCGGGCGGTTGGGAAAGATCTTTTCAAATCCCCTTACAACGTTACAACAGCACAAAGCCGGGCAAGAAACTCCGTATGGAAATGAAATTGGGACTATTCGGAATACCGGTGGTCAGTAGTCCGTTCAGTCAGACGAGCGTCGAACCCTCGACTTCTGTCGGACGATAGATCAGAGTACAAGCCGCGTCAGGACGGAGTATTTCAGCCGCAGCACGCTGAATATCGGATGCAGTGGTATGACGGTAATCGTCTATACGCTGTTTTATATCGGTATCGGTGATTTCAGCCTCGGCAAGGTTCATGGCCTGCATCACGTAACTGAGGTTGCCGAAAGTCTGAGCCGATTCAAACTTGTTTACGGCACGTTCGACCTCGTGGTCGGTAGGACCTGTCACAGCTAAAGCATCAATCTGACCACGAATGGCCTCTACCGCCCTACGCTCGGCTTCCGCACCGTTGCCCCGCAGACGGGCCTGAACCAGGAACATGCCGGTGTCCTCGCTACCGACAATCGAAGCATCAATCTCGGTAAAAATATCAGTCCCCATCAGCAACTGCCGATAGAACCGCGACGACTGCCCGTTGGACAGGACATCGGATAACAGATCGCATTCACGATAGCCCTTTTCACCCCGTCCGGGCATAAGCCATGCCTGGACAATGACTGTCTGCGGTACCGGCCCGTAAACCACCTCGGAACGCGGCGACTCAACAGGACTTTCTTTGACCGTATGCCTGACGGCAAGCTCACGCCGAGGGATAGGCCCAAACCATTTTTCGGCTAATTCAACAGCCTTATCAAAAGGAACACCTCCCGTCACAGCTATCACGGCATTATTAGGGGCATAGTGGGAATAGAACCACCGACGCACATCCTCATCTGTAACCTTACGGATATGCTCCGGATCAAGCCCTATCGTCGGCCAGCCGTATGGGTATTGCCTGTAGACAAGTTTCCTGAGATGATGCATGAGGTCGCCGTAAGGCTGGTTGAGACAAGTTTCCTTAAACTCCTCCACAACGACATTGCGCTGCACCTCAAGCGCGTTGCTGTTGAATGCGAGCGCAAGCATGCGGTCGCTCTCGAGACGAAACGCAGTCTCGGCATTGATGGCCGGTACGACGGTATAGAAGTTTGTGAAGTCGTTGCTTGTCCAGGCATTATTCCACCCGCCGGCCCGCTCCACCTCGGCATCGAAGTCGGGAATGTTGACCGACCCGCCGAACATAAGGTGTTCGAACAGATGTGCCATGCCGGTGAGGTCACGCGACTCGTCACGCGCACCCACGCCATACATCACGTCGAGAGCCATCATGGCCGATGAACAGTCGAAATGGTGTATCAGGCGCAGTCCATTTGAGAGGGTATGGCGGCTATATGATATCATTACTGTCCGACAATGGTAATCCCGGTAATGCGAATATCATCGTTGGGCCGGTCGTTGCGGTCGGTTTCTGCCTGCTGTATGGAGTCGACCACATCAAGGCCGTCGATCACCTGGCCGAAGACGGTGTAAGCCCCGTCGAGGTGCGGGGTACCACCCTCGGTCATATACGCCGTGCGCATCTCATCAGTCATGCGGGGTGCTGAGGAAGCAGCCGCCGCAGTTGCCTCGGCAACAAGCTTTTCCTGCAATGCCTGAAGGCCTGCCTGGTCGCGGTTGCGACGCAAAGTCATGATTTCGTCACGGTGCTTTCTGACAAGCGAATCAAACTCAGCCTGAACTCCCTGATTCTGCATAGCCTTTTCCATCTGTGCAAGCTGCTGCTCGTTGTACTTCTTGCCTGTCACGATATAGAACTGCGAACCGCTTGAACGGCGCCGTGGATTGACATTGTCACCCTGACGGGCAGCTGCGAGTGCTCCGCGACGGTGGAAATATTTCGGACAAAGAATTTCGGCGTCAATCTCATAACCGGGGCCGCCGGTTCCGAGCATCTGGCCTTTTGAAGCATTCTTTGAGTCGGGATCGCCTGTCTGGACCATAAAGTCGCGTATGACCCGATGGAAAAGCACCCCGTCATACGCACCCTCGCGGGCGAGTTTGACAAAGTTGGCCTGATGGGCGGGGGTGTCGCCGAAAAGCCGGACTGTCACGTCGCCCTTGGTGGTATGGATTACGGCTGTTATATCGTCAGCCACAGTTTTGGTTGTATCAGTCATTTCAAATTTGTCGTTAGATGTTGATCCATTCGAAGAAAGCGAGCACGCGCTCATAAGTATGCACGCCATAAACATCGCCACAACACGGCTGAGGCGGCGCGAAGTGAGGCCTGTCATAGTCCGGCAACGGGATAAAGGCGTTTGTATATGCGCCTGAAATTACGGTCGGCGGCACTGAGTTCCTCGGCACGCGAAGCATAATCTTCGCCCCAGAGAGGCTGAAGAAGGTCGCCGATATAGCGGTGTTCGCGGTCTTTGTCGATTGCTGACGAAACAAGATCGTCAATGGAAGCACGATAATGGTCGCGGTCGATGGCGCAAAGATAACGTGCCGTACTTGCCGAGAACTGTCCGTCACGGTCGACCTCGATAATGTGTCTGACCAGTTCAGGCATTATCTCGTCACATTCTCCGATATGGTTGGCTATGTATTCGTAGGTGAGGAGTCCGTCGGTATCTTTGATTATTTTCTTCTTGACATCTTCGTTCATGGTCACGTATTTCAATTTACAGCACAAATTTACAATTTCCCTCGTAAATACCAAAAAATAATATCAGACTTTACGCATAAGCGTCAGCCCGTCGCGGAGAGGGAGTATGACCGTCTCGACACGGGGATCTGATGCGACGAGGTCGTTAAAGGCCATTATCCCACGGCTCTGCGGGTCGGTCGGGGCTGGAGATTCGGCCACTTTGCCTCCCCACAGGGTGTTGTCGGCGAGAATATACCCCCCCGGCTTGACCAGCGGAAGCACAGCCTCGAAATATTCGGTGTACTCGCGCTTGTTGGCATCCATGTAGACCATATCCCAATTCCCTCCCAGCCGGGAGATCCACTCCCTTGCATCACCGATATGTAGAATTATGTCGGAGCCACGGGACACTCCCCCGAAAAGGGCAAGCAGTTCGTCTTCAAGTTCGTCATCGATCTCAACCGTGTGCAACTCTGCTCCATCAGGCATTCCTTCGGCTATGCTCAGCGCCGAATATCCGGTGAACGTGCCCAGCTCCAGAATGCGTCGGGGTGCTATCATACGGGTGAGCATCTTGAGTATGCGTCCCTGCAGATGTCCGGAGCACATACGCGGATAAAGATGGTTGAGGTATGTGCGTCGGTAAACCTCATGAAGCAACTCAGGTTCCGGGTCAATGTGACCGAGTATGTAGTCTTCAAGCTCGGGTGTCATCGCTTCGTGTTGTCAGATGATTCTGCTATTAAGGAGTGTGTATGGGTCGAGCGTGCTCGCCTCGATTGCGCGACGCATCATAGCGACCGACTCCACAGGGTAGCGGCCCGAGGCTGTCTCGCCACAAAGCAGCAACGTGTCGGCCCCCTCGCGGCAAGCCTGGGCTATGTCAGCAACCTCGGCCCGGGTCGGGCGCGGATGTGTCATCATCGAATGGAGCATCTGAGTGGCGACTATCACCGGTTTTCCGGCCTGACGGCAACGGCCGATTATTTCGGCCTGTAGCGAGGGTATGTATTCGGGCGCTATTTCCATGCCTAAGTCCCCGCGAGCCACAAGCAGCCCGTCGGCCTCGTCTAAAATCTCATCAAAACGGGCAAGAGCTCCGCGACATTCGATTTTGGCGATGAGCATCACTCCGGACGGGCCGTTTTGCTCAAGTATGGCACGCACCTCACGCAAATCCTCAGCCGAGCGGACAAACGAATGTGCCACCATGGCTATGTGTTCGCGGGCTGCCGCACGCAGCGACGCGGCGTCGCGCTCCGTCACTGCCGGAAGGTCGGTTATATCAGCGCCGGGAACACTTAAGCTCTTTCGCGGCAGCAGCAGTCCTCCGCTTATAACTTTGGCAGACACGTTGCCCGAGGCATCGACGGCCGAGACTTCAAGCTCTATATCACCGTCGTCAAGCAATATCCGGCTACCTTTGACAACATGAGCGGCAAGATTGGCATAGGAAAGGGCCAATACTTTCGAGGTACAGTATTCCGGGACATGGCTGAGGACAAGAGTGTCGCCCGACAGGAGCTCGATTTCATCCAGTCCCTCTTCAAATCGCCCTATTCTTATTTCCGGGCCTTTGGTGTCCATCAATATCGGCAATCCGGGACAAACCGAACGCATCGTGACAACCATCTGACTGAAACGGGCCGGATCAACATGGGCTGAATTGACACGTACGGACGAAGCACCGGCTTCAAGCAATTGTTCTACAAATCCCGTCGTGCAGCGTACATCGGCCATCGTGGCCATTATATCTGGAAGTCTCATAATTAGTTGTATCATTAATGTTTGATGCCGACAAGAGCCTGGACACCCAGCCGGTAGGAGTCGATACCGAATCCGGCAATCGACCCGCAGCACACGGGTGATATGAGAGAGGTACGGCGAATCGGTTCTCTGGCGGCGATATTCGACAGGTGAATTTCGACGCAACGCAGGCGGCAATCGCCTATCGCGTCAGCTATGGCAAGCGAGGTGTGGGTATATGCTCCGGCATTAATAACAATACCGAGATGATTGCCGTCGACATTCTCTTCAATATCGGCTTTCTGTATCCGGTCGATAATGGCGCCTTCGCAGTTCGACTGAAAGTAGTCAATCTGAATATTTTTATAAATAGCGCGCAATTCGGCAAGGCAGTCTTCCATTGTCCGGCTTCCATAGAATTTCGGATCACGTTCGCCCAGTCGATTAAGGTTAGGACCGTTGATTATAAGTATTTTCGTATTCATAACAATGGCATTGACTCTTTGTACATAGTAAGGACTGCTATGTGTGAAAGCAAAATCAGGCCGACCATAATCCACGACATGAGCCGGCGGGGCCACCAGCACACCCACGCCAACCAATCGGCCGCCAACACATAAAGAGGGCTCAGGCGCATCATCAGACGAAGCTCGTCCATCCCTTCGGGGATTGCCGCCAGGATCCATGGCACGGCTGCCAACGGCAAGGTCAGCAATACAAGGATAAGGATAAACCAGACCGGCGGACGGTCGGGCATCTTTTCACCCGGTTTCATGACACGCAGTTATTTGATGCCGAATCCTTGTGCACTCCCTTATAGGCCTCTACCGTGCGGGCGATTCCCTCGGCAAGCGATACCTTTGGATTGAAACCGAAGTCGCGCCGAGCGTCAGAGATGTCGCAGTCCCAGTTTCGCTGGCGCATTATACGGTATTTGTCACGGTTCAGAGTCGAAGGCTTCATGCGGAGCACACCGATTTTCTCGGCCACAACCGACACGGCCTTCACCGCCCACAACGGAAGCCTTACCGGGATAACGAACTTTACACCAAGCTCGTCGGCAACCAGACGCCGGAACTCCGACTGCGAGTAGGCGCGACCTTCGGCTATTATATATTTCTTATGCTCCACGGCCCCCGGTGCCGAACCGAGCGCGTCAAACATAGCGTTGACAAGGTCATCTACATATATGAATGTCAGCAGTTGTCTTTTATAGCCAACACCGAAATCCCAGTGACGTTCGATCGACTTGATCATCATCAGGTAGTCCTGCTCATGAGGCCCATACACGCCTGTCGGCCTGAATATAATCCATGGGAAATCCGACAGTGTCTGTAAATGTGTCTCTGCTTTAAGCTTCGACACACCATAGCGCGTGTTAGGCTCTGGCACAGTCCGTGAGGTCAACGGTGAATAACTGACTTCGTCACCGGGACCGAGCGCACTCAGGCTACTCATATAAAGAAAGCGGTCAGGGACAAGGTTGTTCTCAATCAGGGCCGACGTCACATCGCGCAGATAGCCGTAGTTTATGCGGTTGAAGTCGAGGAAATTCGTACACTTGGTAGCGCCGAGATTATAGATAATCCAATCCCATCGTCCCGATTCGGGGGCTGAGTCGCGCAACGACTCCCCGATTGTTTCGGGCTGATCGTAGTCGAGTACCACAAAGCGAAGACGCGGGTCGGAGAGCCAGCGCCGCGATGTCGACTCGCGGACAGCCACCCATACGCGGCAGCCACGCCGCAATGCCTCTGCGGCAATAAATCCGCCAATAAACCCGCCGGCACCGATGATCAGCACCGTCCTGTCAGTGTAATTGCTCATGGAATAATAATTTTATCAGCCATTTTTTTGATAATGTATTGACTTTCCAGACCCATATTAAACAGGAGGTCGAGGATGCTGAGTCCTGGAAGGAAGCCGAACCGGTCGGCCCGGATTTGCCAATATTCAGGTGTGTCCGGTAGATTGATATGGTCGTAATCGACGGTCGCATCCGACAAGGGAGCGTCATCCGACCGGTATACCTCCGAAGGCATATGCAGCATCTTACGCACCTCGCAGTCAAGATCAACATCCAGCTCGACAATCGGCCTCCCCACGCTCTCTCGGCTGAGATAGGGCAAGAGACGATCGATATAAAATTCAAAGAACGGTGTCCTCCCGTAGGCCGACTCAAGCGTCACACGATGGACATCCCACCAACGTCCGTGATCAGATACGGTGCGGTCGCGCCAGCGCGGCCTTGTGCCTGGCGCACAATCACCCTTGCTGACAGGGACAGTGAGACTCATCACCCCGTGCGTGTCGGCGATATCCATTCGGTGTACGGCCTTGCAACGCTTGTCGTAACGAGCCCCGGTATCATATACAGCCTTACCGGCAGCCCACATCACGGCATAATAGCCTACCGGGGCAAAATAGCGGGGTGGGAACAATACACAACCCATCTTTCAATCGGCATTCGCGTCACGTAATATGCGGTTCCAACGTATGCCTCCGTTGAAAAGGCTGCGGTCTTTGTCAAAGGATATCAATACACGCATCGGTTTCCCGACTATATGGTCTTCTGGAACAAATCCCCAATAGCGCGAATCGAGAGAGTTGTCACGATTGTCACCCATCATGAAGTAATAGTCCATCTTGAACGTGTAGGTCTTTGCCGGCTTTCCGTCGATATAAACAATTCCGTCACGCATCTCCGCATCATTGTGCTCATAATTGCGTATGCAGCGTTTGTATATCAACCAGTTCTTTGGCGTAAGTTCGATTGTCTCACCTTTTTTGGGAATCCAGATCTCCCCGTAGTCGGCACGGGTCCAAAGGTCAGAGACCCCGTCAGGATAGAGCATGTCGCCGGGCATCGCTGTCACTTTCATCACATGAAGCACCGATGGGTCAGCCTCCATCTTCGCAACCATCTCGTCGGTGAGAGGCGAAACATACACAATCGGAAGGTTTGCCCCCGTAGAATCGATCTTAAAACCGTATGAATTGAGCGATGGTAGATCTTCAGGCGAGACTGTCATCTGGTGACGGTCGTCAACAGCTATGCCATATCTCTCCCAATCAAGATCCGAAAGATAATGGTCGGTCTGGAAATAATAGTTGAACTGTACATTCCGAGGCTGCTTCATCGCCACACCGTCGTTATATATCACCCCATCGACGATTTTAAACATCTCGCCCGGAAGCCCTACGGCTCGTTTCACGTAATTTTCCCTACGATCGACCGGCCTGTATATTATATCGCCAAAATTCGCCTTATCGTTATTCACCCGCTCGCGGCCATACATTTTCGAAAGAGTGTAATAGTCTGGATTGGTGATCTTGGTGCTCACCGTGTCGCCTGCCGGAAAGTTAAACACTACTATGTCGCCGCGCTGGACGTTGCCAAGCCCTTTAAGTCTATGGTAATCCCACTGAGGCCAGTCCAGATAACTCTTCGTGTTCAGAATCGGGAATGTGTTCTGGACAAGGGGGAAATGCACGGGGGTCATCGGCACACGGGGACCGTATGACATTTTGTTCACCCAAAGATAATCGCCCACAAGCAATGATTTCTCAAGCGAGGATGAGGGTATCTGATAATTCTGCCCGATAAACGTGAACACAAAATAAACAAGCACCAGAGCATACAGGATAGCATCAACCCATCCCATGACCGTGCGTGTAGCGGCTGATTTACTTTTCTTCCACCATGTCAATGGAATGTAGCCGGTAATATAAATATCAAAAAGTAAAAACCATGCCAGAAGTACCCACCAGTTCTGAAGCCATATAACCCAAAGGAAAAAAATAAGAGATACGATAGCGAAACGTATCCATCGAGTGGTCTTTGTGGATCGTATGCGGCCTATAAGGCTCTTGTCCTCGGTTTTATCAACTTCCGGCGTATTTTTCAGATTTTCCATTCTTATACAATTATTCAGACTACAAAGTTAGCGATAATTGATAAGAATATTATGCTGTCTAATCCAAATTCTGAACGGACGCGAATTTTCGCGTCCGCATCCGGATGGAAATAAAAAAGCCGCAACCCGTTTGTCTGGGTTGCGGCCTTCAAGAGGGGGCGGTTACC